>CP067345.1:1407418-1724273 GCA_020641055.1 Clostridioides sp. ES-S-0010-02 | reverse complement strand
ATTCAAGTATACTTGTTTTATTCTTTCTAAATAATGCCCATAAGACAAAATAAATTACAACTGCTAATCCTATATAAATTGGATTTGCACTTAAGAATGCAAAGAACACTAATCCCATCAAAGGTTTTCCTAGTATATTGAAACTTGTTATAAGCATAGCTCCAGCTGGTATAGCAACACCTACACTTGTAGCCATATCTGTAAATAATGGAGCTGTAGATGTACATATATATAATCCTAATCCAAACCATATTATACCTGAAACTATTACTTTTGGTATATTACCATTATGTACTGCAACTAAACCTTGTACCATATATGGAATTGCAAGTAAGTCTACAACTGGTAATACCTGATTCCCTGGAAGTATCATAGCTACTACAAGCATTATTGGAATTAAGATAAGACCTGATATTAAAGTTGCAGGTTCACCATATCCCACAGCATCATTTACTGCTATATACCACTCGCGATTTCCAGCTTTTTGCATAATCTTTCTAGCAGCTTCTGTTATAGGTGCAAATGCTTGAGCAAACATACTTGCTACTTTTGGGAATATTGCCATAACAGCACTTGTAGATATACCAACTTTCATTATTTCTCCCCAAGCTTCCATAGTAGTTATTCTAGTCATATTACCTAGTATACCAATAAACATACCCAAGAAAAGACCTAGAGTAATCGGCTCACCTAAAAATCCTAATTTCTTTTCTAATTCTTTAGGGTTTAACTTTATTTTATTTAGTCCAAGTTTGTTATATATAGGGTCTGCAAATACTGCAAAGACAGAAGCTTCAACATTGTGCATAGCTATTATTGTACAATTAGGATATCTATAATAACTAGACCATCTCTTTGCAACTAATTCTGATATTAATAAACTGTATAAGTTTAACAAGACCATACATCCTATACCTAAAGGGAAATTGCCTGTCACTCCTATTACCATTGCTCCCCAAACCATATAGGAATAATTATTCCATAAATCTGATGGTTGGAATACATCTGTCCACTTTACTAAAAATAAAATAGTTTGCAATAATATTCCAAGACCTAAGTATATCATACCTGCACTTGTTGAAAATGCAACTAATGATGTAGCTTGCCAACCAACATCAAACACAGGTAAATTTACTCCTGTACTATCTACCATTCTATTAATTACTGGTGTTATTATTGGTGTAAATGAATTTAATATTAACGTAAAACCTTGCAAAGCAACACCTGCATATACAGCTGAAAGAAACGATTTCTTAGTAGTCACTTTAAATATTTTTGCTATTATGAATATTATAATTGGAACTATAATTGCAGAACCAAATGTATCGATTATAGATTTCATAAATGTTAACATCTTTTACCCTCCTATTTCTAAACATTTATCAAATTAATTAAATATGTCTAAATAAATATCTTTTTGTTGTCATTTTTATTCTAATAAATTCTTAAATGATGCCACTTTAATTAAATTTATTTTGATAGTAGTTATTTGAATAATAGTTTATTATAGTATCTAAATTATTAATTTAAATACTATAAACACTATTTATTTAAACTATCAATAACCTTTAAAACTTCTTCAAAGAATGCATCTTCTCCTATACCAGTAAGACAAGCAAATGCATTTATAGTTGGTATTCCGTAATCACCTGATTGAAGTGGGCTTGTAAATGTTATAAAATCAAATCTTCCTGATTGTGCCAAATTTAATGCTTCTGTTGGTCTAGCCTCTGTTGTTGTAATAGATATACCCTTATCTCCTAATACTTCTTTTAATTTACCTGCCACCATTGATGATGTAACTGTTCCTGAACCACATACTGATAATACGTTAAATTGTTTCATAATAATTTCCTCCTAATATTATAGTTAAGTTTTATTTTATATAAATTAAATTGCTCAAAAGTTAATACTGCTTTTAAGTTTCTAATTTTCTATTATTTACTTCTAAAACATCTTTTCATTATATTTCTATAAAATTTAATAATTCAGCTACTTCTTCTTTTGTTGATGCATTTTTTATATCTCTCAACAGCTTTATATTCTGAAAAACTGACATTAAATCTTTTAATAATTTTACTTGAGAGTCTGGATTCTTTACTGCTAGTAAAAATACAAGCTCCACATCTAATTTATCTGTTGGGTCTATCATTGAATTAAATTTTACTGGATTTTTCAATATTCCTACAGCTACATTAGATTCATTTACATGTTGTGAGTCTGTATGTGGAATCGCAACACACATTTCTCCAATATTAAGCCCTGTAGGTAATGTTTTTTCTCTTTTCAAAACGGCATTTATATATGTATTTTTTACATATTTTTTTTGATACATTTTATTTCCTAATTCTCTGATAATACTTTCATAATCATTAGCTTCTAAACCTAATGATATTAAATCTACATTCATTACTCTAACTCCTCTCAAATTGTTGCTATATCTATATATTTTTAAATTTATCAAATATAATCTTCTTAAAATCTTCTTTATCAAAACACTGTTTAGCACTATTCATAAACTTTTCATCTTTTAAAATTTCAAGAACATTCTTAACAATATCTTTATCATTAGTCTTAAAAACTGGCATAAATACAAAATTCACATTGCCTACACCCCAGTCAATAGGGTTTTTTAATTTAATAAAAACAAATCTTGTACTATTTACTGTAGAAGAATCTCCATGAGGTACACCTGTAGCCCCTTTAGAATAAGTTGGAAGCATTTCTTCTCTATGCAGAACTGAATCCAAATAATCTTTTTCCACATATCCTTTATTGATAAGAATTGAACATACATATTCTAGTAAATCCTTTTTAAAATATATATCTGGCTCAAATATTACTAAATCCTCATCAAGCATTCTTCCATATCCTTTGATTTGACTATCATCTTGCTTTTTTGAAAGATAGATATCTAGGTTTTTAAAAACATCTTTATTATATGGAATAAAATTTATACCTGGTATTTTGGGATTTATTGTACCAACAATGGCTAATATATTATTTTTTTCTCTTAATTTTTCAATTTTATAGGGAAGATTCTCATCCAAAGCACTCATTTGATAACATTTAGTATTGTTGTACTTTTCTTCTAATGTTTTGCTTATGTACTTAGCGGTTCCCTCTCCAGTAAGACATAAGGCTACAATTGCATTGGTTTTATCTATATGCTTTTCCAGTTCATAATTATATCCCATCCTATCTTTTACAAGAGAAAAAAACATTTCATCAAGTTCTTCATCTCCCATAGAAACTTTCCTAGCTGCTTCTAATGCCATTAAAAGATCTACTCTATCAATAGTTTTAGTATTTATGTTAGTTCTCTTATTTACTATTTGTCCTATATTTGTAAGTGACCCAATATCAACTAGAAATAATATTCCTTTCCCTTGGTCTATTATTTTTGACAACTCCACCGCCTTGTTATATATATTCATTGGTTTTTCATCTAAAGGCATGTCTATGGCCACAGGAAATTTTACTCCCAAAAGCTCTTTAACAACATTTACAGTTTCTGTAGCTATACGACCATGAGAGATTATTATCAATCCAACTTTATCTTTTTTTACTTCATTCTTTAAGGCTGATTTTATATAAAGTGTTATAAATCCAATCTCATCTTCTGGAATCTTAATTTCATTTGTATCTTCAATTTTTATTGCAAAGCGTTTTGCTATTTCATATTCTTTTGAAAAATCTATTTTTATTTTTTCTAAGTTTACATTTATTATCTTTTGATTTAGTTTAATCCTTTTTATTGCTTCTTCTAAATGTATTGCTAGATATTTAAATGCATTTTTATTTACTTCTAAATTAGTATTTTTTTCAATTATATTATTCATTAGCTCTTTTACCAGTTTTACTAGACTATCACTTACAAAGCTATTTAAATCACTCATTGAGAAGATTTCTTCATCGTTTTCTAGATTAAACTTTATGTCAGCAAATCTATTTAAAACAAAAGTCCATAAAATGTTTTCTATGTCAATATCTTCAATATCTAGAGACTTTAAATCATAATATTTCTTTTCAATTGTTTTATATATATCCTCTGGTAATATGTACTCATCATTCACAATATTTTCTTTTATTGAGGATTCCTCTACATTAAATGGTATAAATATAGCATTTTTTAAATACTTTCTTATTTCTGTGTATTCAACCTCTTGAAAAGCAGCATCTTTGAAAGAATCCTTAAGCTTTAAAACTTCATTTATATCTACTACTACTATTGATTCACAATCTTCATCTTTAGAATTTATAAACTTCATAAAAGCTCTTGCACAAAGAACCTGAATCATATTTTGTAATTGCCCTATATTTCCACTAAATTTTTTTAATGCAAGTATTTCAATCACATTTTTATCTACAAATATTTTTGCATTTATTCTGTTACACTCTTGTTGAAAGATATTGTATATAAGGTCTATTTTTTCTTTTAACAGTCTATCATGTAATGATGGTAATGTTATTAGCATTGGTATTCTTCTTCTAAATGTCAACAATAAATTAGTCTCTACGTTTTCAGTAGTTGCTCCAATCAGTATCATGCTTACCTTTCTTTCAGCATTAGTTTCACCTAATCTTCTAAATTTGCCTCTGTCTAAAATAGAAAATAGTATTTCTTGACCTTTTGGAGGTAATCTATGAATTTCATCTAAAAATAAAACTCCTCCATCAGCTTCTTCTACAAGACCTGGTGTATCATATTCAGCTCCTGTAAATGCACCTTTTTTATATCCAAATAATAAAGATAACAATAATTGTGGATTATCACTGTAATCAGCGCAGTTAAATACAACAAAATTAGAATTTTCTTTTATTACCTTTTTTTTCTTTGCAAACTCATACATATGTTTAGAAAATAAACTCTTACCAACTCCACTTTCTCCTACAATTAAAGTTGGAAGACCTTTTGGAGGATACAATATAGCAGACTTTGCTTGTTCTACAGCATTTCTAAGACTTCCCTTATTTCCAATCAAAGTTTCAAACGGGTCGCTTGATTTTTCTTCAATTACCTCTACGATTTCCATTTCTAAACTTTCTTTAGGTAAAATTTCCTCTACAACTCTTCTTGATATATTGAATCCTTCTGTCATCAACTCTCTGGTAATTTCTGAAATAGAAATATCCTTGCTGTTTTGCAATATTGCTGAAATCGCTGACTTTAAATAAGGATATCTTCTTTGTCTCGAATTACTTATATTGAGTTCTTTCCTTAGATTAGTTATATTTTCTCTAGTTGTATTTAAAAACTTTGCTATTTGAACATCTGTTAGTGGGTCTTTTTTATTTTCTGTATTTATGATGTTTACAAGTTTATCTCTCAACTCCATGCTTGATAACTCCTTTCTTGATAAATATATAAGCAACTATCATGCCATACTTATTTCAATACTTTTTTTCTTTGCAACGCTTGTAAATGACTACTTTTTCATAAGCATTCATACATTTTGATAAACATTTGCTTTTTGTACATTTAGTAATTTACTAAATGTATTAACTGTTTTTGATTGCTGATATTATAATTCATAATATAGATTATCATATAAATTAGTTATAGAATTAGGATTGAAAAGTTTATTTAATTAGATATAATATTATATATCTACTCAACAAAGAATTTATGAACCCTTATGCTTTTAACACTTTCTGTTTTTAAATTTTAATTCGATATAATAGTATTTTATTAAATGCTCATATACACAGTAATTTAATCATATCTCTAACTGAGGTATGACTTTATATGACATATTATACTATTTTATTTATAAAAATAATTTACAAGTATTAAAATTACACACAGAGAGGAAAATAATATGAAAACATTTAAATCTGAAGCTTTATTGAAATACTCTGCAAAAGATATATTTAATATATTTATAAAATCTGCAAGACTAAATTTCCCTAATTTTAACGAGAAGAGGGCGGTAGGTACATTTGTACAACAAAAAAATAATAAAAGATTTAAGGTTGAAATAACTAATTTTGAGAAGAATAGAATATATGAGATAAAAACAAGCAATAACAGAGAAAGTTTTATTACTAGATATGAACTTATACATATTGATTTAGAAAATACAAAACTTATTTTCACTGAAAGTGAAAGTGATAGAAATATATTTGGAAAAATTAATTCACTTATTGTAAGAATCTTATTTGGAAAAAGACAACCAGATGAATTTAATAATTTTATAAAAAAATTAGAACTAGAACTAGCAAATAAAAAGATTAATTCATAAATATAAATTAAATACTATTGTACTTAAAAACAATTAAATATATTTATTATAGAAATTAAATAGTTAAATAATTTATACTATAAGATAAATAAGGAGTACTTTTAATTATCTTTATTCTATGCGATTACCTAATAATAAAAGCTGTAGATTTTACCTACAGCTTTTTTAGATACTACTTATTTACATTGTTAAGACCTTTTGAATCTTATTGAAATACTTTATTCGCCTTAATACTCATAGTAGATTACATCTTTATACTCATCAAAAATCTTCTTATTTAACTCATCTCCACCGTCTATATTTGCACTATAAAAAATTGGTGGATTCTTTAACCCTCTATTAACTAACTCTTGAGTAACTTGAGCTATAATAGAATTCATAACAGTGGTTGCAATTACAGTAGACGTTGGACTAACTTTTTGATTTAGTCCATCTATGTCTACACAGGCATCTCCCTTTTGACCATGATTATCTATTACTAAATCACACACCTCATAAAGATTTTTTCTTGAAGAATGTCTTGAAGATACGCTCTTTGAATAACTTAAATTAGTTATACATATTACTGTTGCCATCTTTTTTTTAGCTTCTATAGCAAACTCTATACTTACTGGATTTCTACCAGATACTGAGTGAACTATAACTACATCTCCTTCTTTAATTGGAGTCTTATCAGCTAGAGCTGCACCATATCCTTCTAGCCTTTCCATCTTACTAGTGTGAGTTATTGGTGCTGTATCTAGCATTAGAGACTTTGCAAATACTGGATTTATAAGAACACATCCACCTGCCCTGTAGAATAATTCTTCTGTTAGTATTCCTGCATGTGAAGCCCCAAAGGAAAATATAGCACTTTTGTTTTCTATTGCCTCAACAAGGATTTGTACTGCTTTTTCCATATTGACTTTTTCTTCATTTTCTATTATGTCAATTAATCTTTTTATCTCATCTATGTATTTAAATTTCATACTTATAATACTCCTCCAAATAATGAACCTATAAACTTACTGATTATACCAAATAATGAAAGGTCGTTACCACCAAATATTAGTATCCAGTTTTTAATAGTTCCTGAGTAAATTACAGCAGATATTCCTACTAAAGCTACCATAAGTATTGCAGCTACAGCTGTACCTATTATAGCTCCACGTATACCACCTTGCGATTCTCCTATTACTGCTGCTGCTCCGCACTCAAAGAATGAAGTTATAACAAGTGGTATAATTAACATGTTAAATATATTGAAATAGTTACATATTAAAATCATAGCTGTAGATGTTAACGTAGCAACTAAAAATCCTATTAATACAGCATTTGGCTTATAGTTAAATAGTATTGGACAGTCAAAAGCTGGTAGTGCGTTTGGTACAACTTTTTCTGATATGCCTTGGAATGCTGGCATTATTTGATTTATTAACATTCTTACCCCATGAAGCATGATTATAAGACCTGCCCCAAAAGAAAGACCTTGCTTTATTGCATATGTTCCAATAAACTCATTAGCATCCTTAAATGCCCCTGGTATTACTATTCCAACAACTATAAACATTAAAAATACTGCCATTCCACCACTTATAGATATTTCTCTAAAGAATGATAAACTTTGAGGTATGTTTATATCTTCTGTAGACTTTTCTTTATTTCCTACTAACTTAGCGACAAACCCTGATACAAGTGCTAAACAACCCGCTGGATGCCCTAGTGTAAAAGATTCATCTCCAATAACGTCAAATACATACTTTCTTAATAACCATGGCATTATTGACCAGTAAAGTGCTGATAGTACTGCTGCAAAAGCTATTAATACTCCACCACCTAATCCAGCTTCAACTCCTGATGCTACAAATATAAACGGAAACCAGTAAAGCATGTGACCTGTTAAGAAGATTGTCTTAATAGGTGTAAATCTTGCTATCATTAAATGAAGAGCTAGACCTACAAACATAGCTAAACCTATAACTCCTCCATAACTTGCAGTAAAAGTAACATCACTTAAACCTTCTGTTACCGCACCACCACTTATACTTTGGAAAGCTCCATTAATTGGTGCTATCGAACTGACTAACATACCTGTTCCAGTTTCCATAATTATGATTCCAAAAGCTGCAAGTAATGCCCCCTTTATAACATCTGATGCTTTCTTTTTCTGTAATATAAGACCAAATGCTGCTATTAATCCAATTAGCATAGACGGATTACGTAAAATATTATTTGAAATAAAATCAAGCATTATATTTTTTTAGTGATAGGTTAACTATTTAAGTTTTCTACCACTAAAATCCCCCTCTCTTGCTTACTATTTTTAATTTCAGTAAGCTTTTATTTTATGTCGATTAACTTAAATTTACTTTTAAATTTACTTTTTTAAATTTATACTATTTCTTATCATTTAAAAAGGTTTGAACAACTTCTGTAACTTCTGCTAAGTCCATATACTTCTTAACTGGATATACTGGTACATTACAAGTTCCTTTTAATTCATTTAATAATTCTTGGCTTGTAAATATACAGTCACAATCAGCTCCTCTAGCTGAGTTTATATCTGTATTTTCTACTTCACCTTCTATACTTAACTGCTTTAAAACCTTTTGTATCGTCATTTTTAATACCATTGATGAACCTACACCAAATCCACATACTGCTAATATTTTCATTTTAAATTCCTCCTAATTTTGTTTATTTATAAGTTCTAGTATTGAGGTTTTGTCTCCATTAATTATTAAATTTATATTTTCTTCTTCATACATCATTTCTGAAAGTGATGCTAATGCTCTGATGTGAGTAGTGTTATCTATAGCAGCTAGTACCATAAATATATTCACTGGCTTTCCTAATAAATCAACCTCATCTTTTACTATAAGTAAAGACATGGCAAGTTTGTTTACCCCTTCTTTAGAACTTGCATGTGGTAGAGCAAATCTATCAGCTAAAACAATATAAGGTCCATACTTTTCAACTGACTTTATCATATTTTCTATATACAAGTCTTCTATAGAGTTGTCTTCTAACAATGGTTTTGAGGCTATTTTTATTGCTTCTTTCCAATCTTTAACATTTTTTATTATATTGACCCTATCTTCATTAATTAATTCCTTTAACATTGGTTGATACATCTCTCCTTCATCTATCTTATGTATTATGTTTAATAAGTCAGCTTTTAATGATTCTTCGTTATTAATAACTCCATTTTTTCTTATCGCCTGTATTATCAGTTCAAGATTGAAATACTTCTCATTTTCTTTTACACTTATGAGTTTGTTCATCAGTAATTGAATGTCTGATGTTGTTAAAAGAGGATTCACAACTATTACATTACTTACATTTTGTATGTCTATGGTTGTAATTATGTAATCATAGTATATATTTACTTCTTTTAGTTGCTTAATAGATACTATACCTACTATTTCTATAGTTGGTATGTATTTGTATAGCTGTATTTCCAAACTCTTTGATACCATAAGACCATTAGGACAAACTAGTAAAACTTTATTCTTTCTTAGACCATTATCTCTAGAACCTCTTAAGTATCCTCCAAAATATGCTGCTATAAATCCTATTTCTTCTTCTCTTATACCTTCAAATACAGGAAACTCTTCTTCATTTTCTATAATTGACTTTATAATCTTATAAAGTGACTTATGTTTATACTTCGTTTCGTCTAGCATAGGGTTGCTAATAGGAAACTTAAATCTTATTCTGTTGTAAGAAGAATGCAAGTGCCTTAAAATATTTTTTTTAAACTCATGTTTACTTTCTAATTTTATTGCTGTATTTACTTCAAACTTGTCTATAAGTTTATCTACATATTCTTCAACAACATCTTCCTTAACTTCACTATTTAAACTAGGAAGTGAACTTACATAAGCACATACATAGGCTTGTTCATTTTCATTAGCTTCTTCACACAAAAGTTCTTTACAATTATTAAAGTAACTAATTTTTTTAGCTTTATTTAGATATTTATAAGAATACAAGGTTTTCCCATCTCTTATTCTTTTATTTAGAAACTTTGTAAACTTAGTTAAATTTAATAAAGAGTAATCTGTAAGGTTTATGCATCCCTTTGTATCAAAGTCAGTTACTTCCTTACTTATAGAATTAATTTCTAATACATTTTCTTGTGTAAGTAGCAAGAAAAGTTCTCTAATAACATATTCATCACCTATTACTTTGTACTTTCCCTTGTACTCTAATTTTAGTCCCATTGTTTGAAGGTGCTTTTTTATATCAGTTATTGTTTGTACTACTGTGTTTTTTGAAAGTAACATTTCATTTGTTAGTTTTTCTATTGATATTTTTTCATCATGTAATATCTTGTTTAATATAAAAGTTTTTCTATATTCACTATCTAGAAATTTATCTTCTTCAGCTGAAATTATTTTTCTTACATTACCTAAGTTACCTTCAAATATAAATTTGTGCTTTATATTTTTTATATTACCTCTTTTTCCTAGTTCTTCATTTATAGATAGGATATCGTAATAAACAGTTCTTTTTGATACATTAAACTTTTCTTGTAGCTCTTGTGATGTTACATTGTTATTTTTAATAATAAAATCTAATATTTTTTTAGCCCTTTCCTTCATACTGCCTCCTTAATTTTATTATCTATATTTTACATACATAGTGCCATACCAAATAATTGCACATGATTTTACCTTATTCTATAATTTTGCACAGTTTAACCCTAATCTAAAAGATAAATGATACTAAAAAGTATTTTTTAAAAAATATGGGAATGGCATAGATTATTTTTTCAAAAAAACAATCTATACTGAGTAAAAAATCCCTAAGTTGTGTCTACTTAAATAAATAGTACTGTAATGATTTAATACAATCAAATACAATTATTACCATACAGATTGAAATAAGTATCTTTGCTAAAATCAGAAAAACACAGAATTTAGTATGAAGGTATGATACGATATATTTAACAAATAAATTGAAAGATAACAAATCAACCATCAAATAAAATAATGTCTATTATATTTATTATCAAGAAATTTTTGAAAGTAAGGAGAATTCGTATGGAACTGTTTAGCAAAAATAAAAAAGAAACAAAAGTCGAAAAATCAGAAGTAAAGCAGTATATTACTGGGGCAGGTGACTGTATTGTCAGCAAATCGATTCTCAATGGAACATCAAAACTGAGGTGGCTTTTTAGAGAGCATAGTGAGTTTGGAAATGGATGGATTGCTTTTGGTGATACAGATACACAAGAGTATGTAGACAATCCCAAGAATATGGCAATTGTAGATTTTAATACACTTATTAACGTTGAACCAACTACTTTGAATATTTTTTATATGCCCATAGGAACTGATTTAGAATTTCACTCTAATAAAAGTGGAAAATATTTTATTGATACAAATACAGGAAAAGAAATTAGAGAACAAGTTAAACATCCTGCTCAAATAGCATTTGAAAAAAACCTAAAATTTCTAAATCATGAAAACTATTCAATAGAATTCTTTCAAAGCTTGTTTCAAAGAAGTGAGAAACTTGAACCATTCATTATAGGAGAAACAGATTTCCCAAGTGGAGAAGTTGTCCTTGCAGACCCTCTTGCGTATTTAGGTAGTGAATATATGACTTATTTAGAAAGAAAAATACCTGTTGGAAGTTATTCGGTAGAAATTTCTATCTGCCATTCTAAAATTGCAGGACTTAGAATTGCAGCATCAAGATTGATTATCAATGACAAAAAACCTATCAAGTATGAAATTGCAATGCCAAAGGGAAAGAAATGCAAAGATTTTGGAAAGTCAGGAGCATGGACTTTCTTTGGTGTGGATACAGGATTAGCCTGTTTTTCAGACGCAAAAGTTGCAAAGGAGTATAGTAATTTTATAACAAAATGGCAAAATGAAAATCCAGGTAAAAACAAATATAATGATTATTTTGCAACACTTTTTCAAAAAAGTCATGAAATGCATCCAAATTTACAGAATAAAAATGGCAATTTCTTACTTTTAAAATTACCACAAACATCCTACAGATTAATTATGTTCACAAGCGGTATAGGTGATGGTATTTACAGCGGATATTGGGGGCTTGATGCAGATGGAGAGGTCGCAGAACTTGTAATCCCATTTATGAATCCAACATATTTTTAAGATATTAGGTTGATTATCAGTTTAAATTTATCATTAATATTAGTATTATACACAATATATGTTTGCCTCTATAAGAAAATATTTTGAAAAATACAATTTTCTTATAGAGTTTTTTTATAATTACTTTTTAATTACCTTTTTTCATTAGAAAGATATCATCTTTAGACATATTTTTGAATATAAATACTACAAACATTATTTCTTTTTATTTTTTGTTCTTGAAGCATGCTTAATAATCCATTGACATTCTTTTGTTATATTTTCTGTTTGCCAACTAGAAATAATTAATTCAAATTTATCTTGCTCTTCTTTGTATAAATCATTTAGATTATTTGCTACACTCTTTTGAATTGTTTTATCTGTATCATTTTTTAGATTAGACAATAATTCAAAATAAGTATCAAAGTATTCTAAGGCAACATACATTTTTTTTGCCCATGGCAACCGTATTCTGAGGCATTCACTGGCTAATCGACGAACTCTTTTATTACTATCTTTACTCCATTTTAAAAGCAATTCCATAGACTGTTCAGGAAAATTATTTATTATAGTACGCATACAATATTCACTAGTAAATCTTTTTGTCAACTCCTTACTGAAAGTTGTACTTACTTCAAAATTTTCTCCACCAAACTTCTCTACATACTTTCCAATGGGCCATAACCAATAACCCTCTGTAAACATGCCTAAACTGCCTTCTAACTCTGGACCTAATATATTCTCAAAAACATTAATAGTATCTGAATAGTTTAAATTGATAGACTTTTTTAAAGCATTTGCTAATAACTCTTGCCTTTCATTGAATTCTAACAATTCAATAGTTGGTTTTGTTAGTGAAAAAAACTCATTAATAATAAATTCTGGATATACTGATTTTATTTTTTCAGCTAAGAAGTTTACATATTCAATGTCATAGTAGTCTTTCACTTTCTTAGCCATCTTTTCTAAACCCTGTCAATAAATGAGAAATCGCTTTATAAACTTGATTTTTATCTAAAATATTGCTTTCTGCAAGAAAAATAGATAAATCATTTAATGCACCAGAAATCATATGTGAAATCATATGAATATCAAACTCTATTAATTTCCCATTTTTTTGTGCAACTAAGAGTTGTTCTTCCAAAAGTAAAACAGAATTCTCATTATCCATTTTTTTCCACTCTGTCCATTCTATAATATTGGGTGCTTCGATTAATAATATTCTTTTGTTAGATTCTAAAGTAGCTGATTGTACAAATCCAACACAACCTAAAATTAACTGTTCCCATATATCTTCGGATTTCATAGCTTCTTTTTCTACATTTAATCCAACTTCATACTGAACAAGATTTAAAACTGCTTTAAATAGATTTTTTTTATTTTTAAAATGGTGATATACTGCACCTCTAGTCATATTAGCTTCTTCTGCGATAGCTTCTAATGATGTCTTCTCATAGCCATAAGTAGAAAAATGATTACGTGCAATAGCAATCAAATTTTTTGTAGTATTTATAGATGCTAATTCTTTTTTATTTTTGTTCATTTTCTTTACCCGATTTCTTATAATTTTTAAGATACTCATTTGATGGCGGAATTATTTGAATAATATCAACCAAAATTTTACTTGGAGTTTCAATAATAAAATGTCTTTGTCCAAATTCTTCATTTTTTATATCTAATAAAAGTGATGATTTTTTTCTACTAATTACTTCTGAATATACAGTGTTTACGTCATTAACTTCAATATTAAGAATAAGGCCTTCACACTGTTTTCTATAAAGTTTAGGTATTGAATCATGTGAACTATCAATCAATGCCAACTCAAATTCATCATTGTCTTTTAAGCTAATATACCAATCATTATTAAAGGTTTCCTTGAAATCAAATAATTCTATAAAAAAATCTGCTTCTTTTCTTATATCATTGCACATTAGTACAGGATAAAAACTATTTTTCATAAAAATAATCTCCTTTATATTTGGTATCATCAATATAACATACGTACAGTATGTATGTAAAATATTTTGAATAAAGGAGATTGAGAATTTATTTTAAAAGAAATATCTAAATTATCTTATAATCTTCCAGTTACTATCGTTTTTGAACAACAAGAGTGGGGCGAAACAATACATTTCAACTGATTTAATTTTTATTTCAAAATCTATTTTAGATTTTCATGACATAAAAATATACTCCCTTCATAGCATCAGTTGTTATTATTTCAACTGTATACTTATAAAGGGAGCATATCAAAATTTCCAGTAATATTGAATAAGAAAAATATATTTACACAAATCTATCTATATTCTCATAAAATTAATTAAAAGTATTCCTTTCTTTAAAAGTACCTATATAATTGTTTTGTAAGAAACCTTTCAATATCTTAATTTTTCTGTAAAAATTATATTATATCTTGAAATTTTATTTTAATCTATCTTTATTTCTTCTTCATATTTTTGAAATTCTAAATTTGCTTTAAACAAATCTCCATCTATCTCTATATAGAATTTTCCACCTTGTAAGTTTACTAAATCTCTTGCAATAGCAAGTCCTAACCCACTACCTTCAGTATTTCTTGATTCGTCAGCTCTTTTAAATCTTTCCATAATTTCACTTGGGTCAAAATTTAACTCATATGAAGATATGTTTTTCATAACCACCTTTACATTTTCACCATTTTCATAAACATCTATATAAACTCTAGTACTTTCTAAAGAATACTTAGCTATATTTGATAATAGATTTTCAAAAACTCTATACATTCTTCTTCCATCTGCCCATATATACACTTTTTCATTTGGAACATTTAGTCTTATACTTAAATTATTTGTAGATAACTTTTCTTCTAGTTCACCTATACTTTGCCTTAAGAGTTGCACCAAATCAATTTTACTAATTTGTAACTCTATATTTCCACTACTTACTCTACTTGCTTCAAATAAATCCTCTATCAATAATTTTAACCTCTTTGACTTTGATTCTAGTACATTTATATAATCGTTTATATATTCTGGTTGTATAGAATCTTCTTTTTTAATTAAATCTACATAATTTATTATAGAAGTAAGTGGAGTTTTTAAATCATGAGATACATTAGTTATAAGGTCAGATTTCATCCTTTCACTTTTTACCTGTTCTTCTATTGCTTTATCCAGACCTTCTCCAATATTATTTATATTTTCTGCTAAAGATGTAAAATTATCATTTCCACTAATTTTTATCTTATAGTCTAATTCACCATCTTTTATTTTTTCGGTACCTTCTATAACATAACTCAAATAAGAAAGCCTTTTGGTTATATAAAGTGCAAAACCCAAAAATATACATATAGAAAATAACAATCCTAGGCTCACACTTTGAACACTAATTACAATTGTTAAAACCAAAGATATTATTACTATACCAATAACTTTTCTTGCTAAAGATACTTTTTTTATAGCGTTAATGACCTCCCTTACAGTTTTTATTAACCATAAAATCACCCTTACTATAATACTTGACTTAAATATACATATTTTATTTTCTAAATGACTTAACTGAACAGTTATAAAAAATATATTATTTGAAATTAGTAATGATGCTATAGAAATTAGTAATATAATATAAATATCATAGGATGTATCAATAACATACAGAAATAGAAGTATTATTGAGGTAACTATTATTACTGCATTAAATTCCATAGGTATTTTATTGTATATTAATAAAAATACATTGTCTTTCTTTAATGCCTTGTATTTAATTCGTTTACATAATATAATGGACAATAAACATATAATAGCTAAAATTAAACTAGCTACAAAAAATAATTGCACTTTTTCTGTAGCTTGCTTAAACGTTTCAAAGTTATTGTATACAATTCCATCTTCAATACTTAACTCTTTAGGAAAAGATACATAGACTTCAAAAGCTTTATCCATACCATTTAGTTTTAAATCGATATTATTTAATTCAGATTTTTTTCCATTTAGTTTTTTAGTATAGGAACTTTTTTCTACTCCTTCTATTATTTCTACATCACAATAACCCTTTATGTTTTGCTTAAATTCATCTAAATCATTATATATTGTGTTCGTATAATACTCTCCTGTATATGTATTTCTAATATACATTTTTACATTTTTTAAAGAGTCTAAGTATTCTATAGATGATAGTTTATCATTTACAAAGTTATCATAATCATTATTTAAAGCAACATTTTTTCCGTTTCCTTCTGATTTTGAATCCTCATAATTTAATTTAAGTTTTTCTTCTTTGGTGTATCCACTACTTACAGATAGTTTCAAATTATATAATAAATCTTGAATTGTACTTTCATCAAATATATTGCTGTCATAAAAATCATCAGATATTCGAAAAATTCCACTATTTGTAGAAGTTTTTTGTATATTGTGTTTAGGTTCAGCAAGTCCTATTGATGCAAATAGTATAGCTAATGGAAACGAAATAGATACTATTATTAATGCTACTAACTTTAATGCTCTATATTTTTCCAAGTTGTTCACCTCATCTACATCGTCAATATCTTATATAAAATAAAATTCAATACAAGCATAATTCCCATAGAGTACACTAAGCTACTTGAGAAGAAGTTAAAACATATAAGAATTCCTAATATTTGTGTAAAAGTAAAAACGACTAAAATCAAAATGCAATTAAATATTAAACTCTTTTCTTTCATAAGTTTTCCGCTAAAATTTTTCAATCTTATAACCAACTCCCCACACCACCTTTAAAAATCTTGGTTCTTTTGGATTTATTTCAATCTTTTCTCTTATTCGTCTAATGTGTACTGCTACTGTATTTTCTGAATTAAAACTTTCTTCATTCCATACTTTTTCGTATATCTCATCTATCGAGAAGACTCGTCCTTTATTTTCTAAAAGAAGTTCAATTATTTTATATTCAATTGGTGTCATTTTTATATTTTCGCCATCAATCTTAACTTCTTTTGTCAATGTATTTAGCTCTAGAGCCCCACTTTTTAAAATTTCTTTACATGTATCTTCATAGTTACCTAAGGTTACATATCGCCTTAAGTTTGATTTTACTCTAGCTACAAGTTCTAATAGATTAAATGGTTTTGTTATATAATCGTCAGCTCCAATGTTTAATCCCATTATTTTATCTGTATCTTCACTTTTTGCTGAGATTAAAATTATTGGTATATTTCTTTCTTCACGTATTTTTACAGTTGCTTTGATTCCATCTAATTTAGGCATCATTATGTCCATTAAGATTAGATGGATATCATTTTTTGTTATTACTTCTAATGCTTTCATTCCATCATATGCTTTATGTATTTTAAATCCTTCTGATTTAAGATATATCTCTATTGAATCAACAATCTCTTTATCATCATCTACTACTAATATATTGTACATATTTTCACTTCCTCTATTGTATAATAATCCTTATATTTATTATACAATATCTTTCACTCCCTTTCTCAATAATGACTAAATTGTTATATTGTATTATCTTACATTTTTATAATTTTTCTTTATATCTATATAATAGAGTATAAATCTTAAGAAAATATTATCCTAAATCTTAAATATTTCTTAAGATTTAAGATAAATTGAGGTTTATTTGAATTAATTAATTTGAATTATGTTGTTTTCAGATTACTTTCATTTAAGTATTTTGATTGGATTCAGCTGAATTAATGTATATTAATTCTTATTGAGTAGTTTTTATTTTCTAGGAGGAAAAATGGTGGAAGAATCATATTTTACTAATTTTCTTCCACCATTCTTCCTCCTGAATATACTTAGAAGCATTTATTTCACTGCAATAATAGCTACTTATTTAAATTCAATTTTTATACATCCTATCTACTATATACTATACATATCCTATTAAAATTTATATAAACAGAAGATAAACTTATTTCATTTTTTTAACATGTTCAGAATAATAAACAAAATGAAGGTAGAAAAAGTTATAATTTCATACCTTCATTTTGTTTATTATGTATCTATTTGTCATTTTTTTATTTCAAATTCTTAAAATATTCTTCGAGTTCAATTAATTTATCTTCATCCACTATCACTAAAGTTTTTCAAATAAGAGAATTTAGCTGAATATATCCATCTAATTTTTACCATATAACCTATATGAATTGCATATACCTTAGTTGTATTTTTTATATAATCTAGTTATTTCAATATAATTACTAAATATGTTACTAATAAATTTATTTATTTTATTGGCATTTATTATGTTGTTTATTAGAATGAATTTAATAAAATTTTTAAATAAAAGGATATTGATAAAATGAGAGTAGCTGAGTATTTGTCACATAAACCTATAGTAGCAGTAGATAATCATGATAGAATTGATGGAAAGTATGCAAACAATTCTAATGCAAAAGCTTTGTCTTTAGAAAAACCCCAAAACAAATTGAGCATTTCCAATACTTACACATATACAACTCTCTTAAATTTGCAGTGAGTGGCTAATAGTGCAATTGATAACACTTATTAAAGTCTCTCAACACCTTATATTCCAACTGTTAAACTATACTTTAGTAGAAAAATCGCACACTACAAAACTTCTATATTTTTATTATATCATAATAATATTATTTTTGAATATGTGTACCAATTTGTGGTATAATAAAAGCAAGAAGAACTACAATCTATTTAGACGTAGAGTGAAGTTCAAATACTAAATGTTTATTCTTTTTGAACTTGATTTTTAGTTCAAAACTAAAGTCACTCCTGCCAGAGTGGCTTTTTACTTTTTTAAATAACTTACTAATTAAGTAAACTATTAAACTGGCTAGTATGCCCTGTAAAAAATTATCCATACATATTCACCTCCCTTCTATACCTTGGGAGGATAATCTTTTGTATGAACTCCACTCTATAAATTGTAGATTACATCTTCTTGCTAAAAAGATTATAACATATAACTTTTACATATTTTACCTATTATATATTTAACTAAGCAAATTTGAACAAAGCAAAAGCGCCTACCATTTAAGTAGGTGCTTCTTTATTCTTATATATCTTTACTCTAATCTCTATTAGTATTAATTACACCAAAAATATAATCACTAAGAATATTTTTTACTCTTTTAATCTTTTCTAACACTTTTATCAAACAGTATTCCTATTCCTCCTAGTAAAGCCAATATAGAACCAAAATTTCTATATTGTGAAATAGATTGTTCTAAATATACATTGTATTGGTTGGTATCCATTGTTCCACCATTTTGTCACATAATACAATCTATATTAAATTGCCCTAAGGCTATACAGCAAAATAACACTATTATTCCAATTACAAAAGCAAATATACATATTGTAAGTTTAATATCATTATTTTCTATAAATATACCTCTCATAATTTAGATTTCTTTGTTATTTTTTAATTAATGATATATTATCTACATTTTTTATCTTTAAAATATGTTCAGAATAATAAATAAAATAAAGGTACAAAAACTTATACTTTCATACCTTCATTGTTTTTATTATTTAATTATCTATCATTTTCATTTTTTAAATTATTGATTTATATATATATAAATTCTATCTCAATAAAGTTTTCTAAACAAGAGAATTTATATAAATATTTTTGCAATTTATTCCAAGTCATTCTTCAAAATTCCTATAATACTCTTCTAAATAATATAGTTTTTCTTTACTTATGGACTTATGTGTAGTCGTAAGAGAACGTATAATTTTTCTGTTTTTAGTAGATTTTAATACTTTTTTCTTGAAAGTATCATACTCTTCACTAGTTATTATTATTTTATAATGCGATTGAAATCTTATAATATCTCTAGCTAAAAAATCCTTACAAATTAATCCTTTTAATATTATTTTTATTGTACTCTTATGCCATCCATATATCTGCTTTATGTCTCTTATTATTTCTTTTTTAGATATCAAAGAATCTTTTTCCCATAGATAGCACATTACCACAAATTCTGCTCTTACTAACTGTTCTATTAATATTTCTTCTTCCACATTTTGTCACTCCCTCAAATTCTGTCTAGTTCAAATTAATAATAGAAGCTTCTAATCATAATTGATACAGGTAATTTTTACCATAAAATCTATATATTTAGTATGTTTTTTTTAAGTAAAATGACGTTCATATTTATAAATTTATCCAATTTTCAAACAATCATGTTGAATAATAACTAATTCTGTTGTATTATTGTAGTTGTAGAATAAAACTAAATCGGCAAAACTAGAGAAATTTAGTGACGCAAAGCTATAGGGACTAAGACTTGTAAAGTATATTATAAGTTATGTCAGCCAGTTGCCAAAAAGATATTTTTCTTTTTGTTTTTATGAAAGTTTTTTAGGGGGATAATAATATATGTTTAGAGATAAAATGGATAGATGTACACATATGTTAACTGCTTATATTGGTAGTTCATATGATTATTGTGATTTTATAGATACACAGTTAGATGATTTTATACTAGAATACGGAGAAAATATAGTAGAATCTTGTTTGCATCAAGTGATGGTATTGGTAAGTAAGTATAATTAAATAGACCTTATTTTCTAGAAAACCCTTTTTAGTTTTATCTACTTTTAAATACTATTCTGTTAAAAAATTAATTAAAATATATTTCTAGCATTCACAGTTTTATTTTTTATTAAAACATGATATAATTTTGAGATTTTATTTAAGTACGAAATCAAAGAACACATGGACTGCTGTTTGCCTTCATTTCGTACATAACTTTGTTTCTATTCAAGTCTGAAATAAGTTAGACTTTTAATATATTTATATTTGTATTTACCCTAATTTCTTTATTTTTAGAATCTAATACTTCTATAATATTAGTTAATGCCTTCTATACATCATTTTCATTTACAACAAAATTATTATTTATCACCATTACAATTTATAAATTTATCTATATCTAAGGGATGCTTAAATTTAGTTATTATACCTCTATTGCATAAAAGTTCTTTCACATGTTTATTCATATATTTACACAAAATATAAAAAAATTATATAATTCAATTGGAAATAGCATTTTTATATATATTAATGTAAAATTTTGTTTTTATTTGTATCATAAAGGTACTCAAGTCATATATATATATTAGGATATTGAATTTATCCTAATATATATATAGGAGTGGTAAAGAGTGGATAATACAAAGAGTTTAGAATATTATAAAAATAATTTAGAATCATATTCTAGTGATTTAATGAAATTAGTAATTGGATTAACAGAGGAGAAATATTTAGATGCAAATACAAGAGTTTATTTAACACCTTGTCAAATATGGAGAATAATAAAATATTTTTTAGTTGGCGAAAGTTATGATTTATATGATGCAAAAGTTAAATTAGATTTTCAGAAAGATTTAAGTTTCAATTTAGATAATGGCATATTAAATGAACTTTCCGAAGAATTAGAATCTCTAATAGATTCTAATTATGTAAAAAACTGCAAACTTAGAGAAGAATTAAAAAGAGCTTTTAGATTGTCTGAGTGTTTAGCTGAAGCTATAAGACAAATAAGTTGTAATGATAACTGTGAATTTTTAGTAGGAAAATTATTTTGCTTATTGGTACAAATTATACTTTTAATAATATCTATTATAGCTAAAATAATTATACTGTTAATATTCTGTAGTGATTGCATTTCATGCAATGATGAAAAAGATGTAAGATCTTCTTTCTGCGATTGTCTAATTTGTGATTTAGAAAAAGAATTGGATGAAATAGAAGAGTTAATTGATGAACTAATTAAATTAGCCATTGCATTTATAAAATGTGGTTCAAAAAAATGTAAACATGATGAACATCACGGTTGTGACTATTGTAATATTTATCATGAAAACTCATCTTATATAAACAATTATGAAGATGATATACAAGAATGCTTTGATAAGTACAAAAAACAATGCTATACAAAAAAATGTAAATGTAATAGAAACTACTAAAAATCTTATTTTTATACAAAATAAAATCTTTCAAAAGCTCTATTAACTATAATAGAACTTGTTATTTTTATCTAATATATTTTGATAGCTAAATATATAGAATAATACAAATAATATGACTTTTTAGCTATTTGAAATATTTTATAATAATATACAAACTATAATACAGAAGAAGTTACTTCAATAGGTTTAAAAATCTAAAAGAGATAGCTTCTTTTGTATAAGTAAAAATCTATAATATTTTTACTTTTTTGAAATCTATAAAAAGACCTTATTTTTATATGTAATTGAGGTCTTTTTTTATTATCTTAAATTTACTGATATATAATTTTTTCCAATATTTTAACTCAAATAGTAACAATTATAAGTTTAATAATACTATATTATATTAATTTATTATATATCTATTTATAGTAATTGTTAAATTTTCTCTTATATAAACTGACTTTAATTTAATAAAAAGACAATAAATATATGTAAATATACCTATTGCCTCTTATTTAAATATTTATTTGTATCTAATTTTACTATTATATTTATCACTAAGACTATATTTACATTGTGTAACATTATTACAACTATCTGAACAGTCATCATTATCATAATAGCATAAATTTGGATTATGCATACAATAACTTCTACAGCATTTACAATTATTACAATTACGAAGTTGTGGACAAATTATAAATAATAGTGATAAATCAATCATTCTACAATCAAAGTGTTTTACACAAATATTCTCTATTCCAACAAAAATAGTTTCTATAATATTATCACACTTATCATACCTCAAATCTTTTAGCAAGATAAATTGACAAAATGGTATACTCCAATGTGCAGAATGAAGAGACTGCTGACAATTATCTCCTGTATATATAACCTTAATATTTTTAAATCCTTTTATAACTAATTTTGGCCCTAGTATAGTGTTAATAATCTCCTTATCTTCTATGCATATCTTTACACTTACTTCATTAATACATTCTATATCTGGTTTTTGTGTTGGAACACATAGTATATCATCTTCTATAAATTCTTTATAGTATTTCATACATTTGTTATCTGGATAGTCTTCTAAGGGTGTAATTCCCGTTTTTAAAATACTTTCATTCATATAAATATCTCCTTAATTTTATAATTATATAGAGATTAAAGTTTCTATATACATTTTATATATGATATAAAATCATATATTGTTATAAAAAAGCTAAAAAAATAAAAAATCTTAAAAACATGTAACAAAAAGTCGAAATTTAAATAAATTATATTGAGAGGTAAAAACTTTCAATAAATTATATAAGGAGAGATAAATATGAATAGTAATGCATGTGCTTGTAATATGGATTTAATTGATGTAAGCGGTTTATGTGACATAGACGATGTTACACAGGTTATAAGTCAATATCCTTATTGGTTTCAGATGTATATACCAGAAACATTAAGTATCCCAATACAAAAACCAGATATTGAACAGATAAATTCAGTTAATGTATCAGTGAATATATTGAGAACAAAAGTAGTAAAAACACCTGTATCACCTTTAGATGCTAATTGTGATTTTATACCAAACTTAGAAGGAAAAATCTCTACAGGAAGAAAAATTATTGTTGAGGGTGAATTGTGTCAAAAAATATCTTATACAGCTGATGAAAGATCTCAATCAGTTCATTCTGCACATTTTTATGTACCATTTTCAAGCTATATAGTTATACCACAGAAAATTACTTTTAATAAGGGCACAAAATCAATGAAATTAGACTCACTTGATGTAGACTATCAAGTAAATGCGTGTATAGAAGATTTGTCTGTAAGCCTATTAGATGCAAGAACTATCTCTAAATATACAACATTATTATTATATGCAATACCAAGAAATACATTATAAAATTATAAAAATAAGGAGTAGAGGAAATGTTAAATTCTAATTATACAAATGGCACATCTTATCAATTCCATGATAAATGCTGTTGCGATGATAAGATATTAAATATTGTTGGTGTCTATCCAGAATCAAAAATAGAAAAAGTTTTGCAATGCCCCTGTCCTGAAGATAAAAACAAATGGACAGAGTTTTTTGTATCAGAAACAGTAGATATACCATCACAAAAGCCAAATATAGAAGATATAGTTGAAGTACATTCTTGTGTAGATATAATATCTCAAAGAGTAATAAAAACACCTTTGGTAAACGGATACAGCTCATGTAATGGATACTATATCCCAGGAGAAACTATACCAAATGGAGAATGTACAAATTTGACAGGAAAAAAACTAATAATAGAGGGACTACTAAGACAAAAAATAATCTATACAGCAGCACTAGGTGAACAATCAGTTCATTCTGCAGATTTTAATATACCATTTTCAGTATTTATAATAATAGAGAAAAATACACCACTATACCAACAATTTAAAATAACAGCATATATAGAGGATATATATGCATGTGTATTATCAGAAAGAAGTGTCTTTAAAAATACAACTATTTTTATAAAGGCATCAAAAATATGTTAAGTAATTTAAATAAAATGAGGAGGAATAAAAATGGGATGTAATAAAAAAACTTGTGAATGTGACTTTAATATCAAAACTTTAGGTATATGTGATGTATCAAAATTAAATATGAATGGATGTAAAAAAGAAAACTTAAATTGGACAGAGATTTCAATTCCTGAGATACTTCCCATCCCAAGATTAAAACCTGATATAGAAAATATAGATCAAGTTTATGCAAGTGCAACAATTACTTCAGTAAAACTTATAGAAACTCCATTTGCATATAAATCATATAATTTATATATTAGCTTGGATATATTGAATAAAATAGAAGCTATATTAGATGCGTTTCTAGCAGCAAATATACAGACAACAATTAATACATTGATTGGTGGAATAAATGATTTAATATCAACAATTAAGGATGCTATACCTTTAATACCTGGATTAGGTGAGATTATAAATCCTTTATTAGCTAAGTTACAAAGATTACTAGATTTAGTTCAACCATCTGTGAATTCTATTTTATTTGATATTGATAATTTGTTAAATACAATTCAAACTGATATAGCAAGAATAGTATGCGAATCTCTTAATTCTATAATATGCAGAACAGACGATTTAATAAGATTACTAAAATCTATACAAATTGTTATCAATGATATATTTGAAACAGTTAGTACACTTGAAGGACCATTAATAGAAATATTAATAACAACTTTACAAACAATAATTAATAATATCATTACACCTTCATTTGAGATATTAATTGGAGAAAATGGTATATTAATTATACTTGTTGAAAGTTTAAGTAGAATACCAATCGATTGTGACAAGACTAGTGCATTTGCAATACTACAAAATGCTGAAGGAACATGCTTAAATGGAAGAAAACTAATAGTAAATGGTTTATTAAAACAGAAAATAGTATATACTGCTCTAGTAGATGAACAATCAGTTCATTCTGCACATTATGAAGTACCATTTTTAGCATATATAATTCCATATGCCAAATTTGAATGCTTGACATATGAAGAAGGAATAGTTATTTCACCACCTGGAAGACCAGTAGTTACAATAAATGGTTACAGATATAATCCTAAGCTAGACATAGAAGTGGATTTATGTGAGGAATTTATTGTAGATTCATGTATTGAAGATATATATGTAAATGATCTTGATGAAAGAACTATATTTAAAAATATAACATTATTCTTAAAAGCACAATTAAAATCGTTGTGTAATTAAGGTTAATACTATTTTACTAGTATACTATATAAAGTAATATAAACAAACCAAATTAATAACAGTATCTAAATTTTCAAAGGCGTTAATAATACCAAATTTACGCCTTTGAATTTAGTTTAAATACTTAATACCTCACTAAATGAAAGCAATGAAAAAATAGTCTTTGTGCCACGTACGCTTAGATTCAATAATTCATAAAACGTCAAGTAGATATTTAGCTTATTTATAAGTTTATTCCAATAAACCACCCCTTCTTTTTTCTTACTTCTATATAAATTTTTTTAATTTTTAGTTTGGTTAACAAAAAATTTTATTCCATTAATCTACTCTATATTTTTTGATTTTTAAGAAATAATTTTTAATACTTTGATTGATAATATAAGTAAGACAGCTTTTCAGGAGATGATTAAATGACTCTTAAAAACAAGAAGTTTACTATAAATAAGTATGGAATTTTATCTATCATTTTAGTTTTATGCTTGATTTTAACAGGTTTTAATAGCTATGTTAATTATAGTAATAGAAAGTTTAAAGATTATGTTGTTTTCTATGTTCAACATCAAGATGATGAGGTATTGTGGGCTGGTAGTGCTATTGTAAATGCTGTAAAAGAAAGAGGACAAAATAATGTATTTGTGGTTTTAGTATCTACTGGATGTGGTATATCTGTTTTTGATAGATATAAAAAATATGAAACTCTTACAGATAGCCAAAAATCAGAATACAGAAATAGAGAGTTCTTAGCTTCTCTTAATAATCTAGGAGTAAAAAGAGAAAACATAATAATCTTACCAGAAAAAAATGTAAAGGGTACTACTAATTTTAACTCTATGGAAGAAATTGCAATTACTTTTGAAAAAAAATTTAAAAGTGTAACCCATATAGCACATACTTACAAGTTAGATGACCATTTACAACACATAAAAAATGGCTCTGTTATTCAAGGTCTATATAACTCTGGTCAAATCAAAGATGCCAAATACTTTGTAAAACCTAAGTTTGCTCATGAAATAAGTTTTAACAACAAGATAGTTTATAAAGCTCATTCTATTGAGGACTATGAAAAAGTTAAAAATGCATGTGAACAATATAAACTTATTGATGAATCAGAATGTAGAGAGGGTATTGGTTATAAATCTGACCACAAATCTTTTGATAAATTATTAAGTGATAAAAATGTTCCTGCTATACTCCACACTCCTAATTTATAACAAATATTTATTTTAAAATAAATATTTGTTATAAATTCTTAATAATTATGAAATTCCTTTGTTATTTATATTTGTTAATATATTTTTAGAGCTAGTCAATTTATATACTTACTGTTTTCTGAAACCAATTTTTAGTATAAAATAAAAATTGATTAAAAATAAAATTTCGAGGGGGATTAATGAAGTGAATCAAAATATATTGGTTGTAGATGATGATAGGGAAATAGTAGATGCTATAGAATTCTATTTAAAACCTGATAATCTTAACGTTTTAAAAGCATATGATGGGTTAGAAGCTTTGGACATATTAATTGAAAATGATATTAAATTAATAATAATGGATGTAATGATGCCCAATTTAGATGGTCTTAAGACTACTCTCAAGATAAGAGAAAAAAAGAATATTCCTATAATACTTTTATCTGCAAAATCACAGGATATGGACAAAATTATAGGCCTTAATATGGGTGCTGATGATTACATAACTAAACCATTTAATCCACTCGAACTTACTGCACGAGTAAAATCTCAGCTTAGAAGATATATAAACTTAGGAGATTTTAGTAATACAAACAATTCAAATGATACTAATTATATTTTAAAAAGTGGAGGTCTTGAGCTAAATACAGATACAAAAATAGTTTCTTTAGATGGTGAAGAAGTTAAAATGACACCTCTTGAGTATAAAATACTTGTTCTTCTCCTATCACGAAAAGGAAAAATATTCTCTTCTCATGAGATTTATGAAAAAGTTTGGAACGAAGATGCTTATAGCTGCGAAAGAACTGTTGCTGTTCATATTAGAAGAATTAGAGAAAAGATTGAAGTAAATTCAAAAGAACCAAAATATTTAAAGGTGGTGTGGGGTATTGGTTACAAAATTGAAAAACTTAATTATTAATGATTCAAGAGCAAAATTTATTTTATTATTACTATTATTTCTATCGCTTTCTATATTATTTGAGACAATATACGATTTAAATAATAACTTTATTGATATTAATGAATTTAAATATTTATACAATGAGGTAGCTATACCTTGCTTTTACTACTTTGGGCCTCCTTTGTATTTATCAAAAACAAATTTGAAATTTATTTGTGAAGGTATTGCATTATTAAGTTGTATATTGGCTATATTATTTTTTATATTCTATAAAAAAAATAACCAAAATAAAGTTAAATTCTTAGAAAACATTATCACTTTCTTTTCCAATGTAAAGATTGAGTTTACACTTATATTAATTTTAATACTTTTAGCATTACGATTTTACATATTTACAAACACTAAAATGTTCTACAATACAAATTTAATTGTATTTAATTTTATTATTCTATCTGTAATTTATATAATATATGAAAACATAAAGCATGGTGGCTACAATCCAAAAGATATGTCTATAACATGTAGATTCTTTTCAGATCTTGTTAGCAGATATAATAGAAAAACTATAAATAAGAAACTAGCTATAGCATTTTTAATCTCTATAGTTATACAAGCAGTTATTCAGTACATAGCTTTAGTATTATTTATGCGTATATATTACGCTAATGCTATAGTTATAGAGGTTTTATTTACACTTGTAAGTATAATTGCTTGTTCTTATATATACAACTTTTTATCTACTAAGTTTAATTACATAAATAATATCTCAAAAAATATAAAAAACATTGAAAATGGAAATCTAAAATATAAGTTGGAAGTGATAGGAGATGATGAAATATCTGCTTTATCTAAAAGCATAAATAATATAACAGATGGTCTTGAAGCTGCTGTAGATGCTAATATAAAAAGTGAAAGAATGAAAACTGAGCTTATAACAAATGTATCTCATGACTTAAAGACTCCACTTACATCTATACTAAGTTATGTAGATATGTTAAAAAATAACGACCTTGATAAAGAAACTATAAACGACTATATAAATATTTTAGATAAAAAATCACAAAGATTAAAATTATTGATAGAAGATATATTCGAAGCTTCTAAACTTAGTAGTGGTGATGTTGAATTTAATATAACAAAGACTGATATAAAAGAACTCTTAATTCAAAGTATAGTAGAACTTGAAGATAAAATTCAAAACAGTAATTTAGATTTTATAATAGAAACACCAGAAGACTCTGTATTTACTATGATAGATGGAAAAAAGACTTGGAGGGTCTTTGAAAACCTAATTGGTAATATACTAAAATATTCTATGAAAAATACTAGAGTTTACATAGATATGTTTATAAAAGATGAAAATATAATAGTAACCTTTAAAAATATTTCAAATGATAAATTAAATCTAAAACCAGAAGAATTAATAGAAAGATTTAGAAGAGGTGATATATCCAGAAATACAGATGGCTCTGGTCTGGGCTTATCAATTTCTCAAAATATAATTGAATTACAAAATGCAACTATGGAAATAATTATAGATGCTGATTTATTTAAGGTAACCCTTGCTTTTAAAAAAATTAATTAATATTAAATATATAAGGTTGTAAATTGCAAAATAATTTTTATTTTAAATTACATGCTATAAATAGTTAACTTGTAATTTACAACCTTATTAAAATCATAAAACTATTTTTAATATACATATATACTTATTTTTATATACTTGCTCTAATATATAGTCTTATTTTTTCCTGATTTTTTAGCTTTATATAATTTTTTATCTGCCTCGCTTAAAAATGCTTCAAAGGAATCAAAGTCTATCCATTCAGAAATTCCAATGCTTACAGTTATTTTATATTGAAGTTCTTTAAAATTATATTTAAGTAGACTATTATGAACTTTAGATTCAATATGAATTGCTTTTTCTATATTTTCTGTCAAAACAATAAATTCATCTCCACCATATCTACCAGCAAATAGATAGTAATCTTTAAATGATTGAATGATGTAAGCCATCACTCTTATAACCTCATCTCCCACTAGATGCCCATAATTATCATTTACATGTTTAAAATTATCTATGTCGATTATCATTATTGCATAATTTTTAGAATTATCTTTAACAGTATATTTTATATTTCCCATAATGGCTCTTTGATTTAATAAACCAGTTAATTCATCCGTAATAGCCAGTTGCTGAAGTTTTCTGTTTGCCTCTAACAACATAACTCTTTGCTCTTCTATTTCTTTTGTTTTTTCATTAATAATGGCCTCTAGTCTATTATTTTCAGCTTCCATTAAACTTATCGGAAAATACTCACCTATTTTTTGTAAATCATTTGCAACAGAATTATGAACACTACTTATTAATATTTCTCCCTCATATTCAACACATAAGTATGTTATTCTTATTTCTACTTGAAAATTATAGCCTTTTTTAGTTTTCTTACAAACTAGATACTCTCCAAATACAGTATGTGAATTTTTTGAATATTCTTTACTATCTAGCCATAACTTTTCTAAAATAAAACTATCTGGTGATTGTTTTACATACTCTTCTAATAAATACTCTACCTCTTCAATACTATTCCCTACTTCAAACTTTCCAGTACCAATCCAACATATATTTTTGTGAAAAAAAGACATACATTTTTTCACATCCCTCTCTACAAAATATGCATTTATAAACTGCTCAACACGTTCAACATATTTGTTCTTAAACATAATATTATTATCCCCTTATCGTTCTAATAAAGTTATTATATCATGACATTGTGTATTTGTTTAAAGAAAAAAATTTATATCTATACATAATATATTTTTTATGCTTTTTTAGAAGTAAACAAGAAAAAAACCTCCTTGGAGGTCTCTTTCTAAATGTTGGGGTTTATATTTACATATTTATTTGATTATACCTTTTAGTGCGATATTAATACATTTTAAATTATATTTCTCTATAAATCATCATGTATTTCATCTCTCTGTATTTATAATATCACATAGAGTTTCCATAATCAGTTACATCTCTGTTACCTAAGATTACAATTTTGTAATATTTGTAATCTTAGGTATAAATTTACATCCATTCTTTAATATAGTATATGTTTTTTATTAACACTAAAGACCTTTTAAGTCATATTTTTCTAGGAAAAGTTTTAATTCAGAGTAAATTTCTTCTGCTCCACCAACTTTATTTGATTCAATATTTAAAGCTAACAATGGCTCATGTAATGATATTCTAAGTAAAAACCAACCATCTCCATTTGCTTCATTACAATTGACTCTTATACCTTCAAAGTTATTTGGTGCAACAGACCATCCATCAACATTATTAACATGAGAATCTAATTCTTTTAGTATACCTTCTGCATATGGTCTAAAATCTTCTTTATTGATTCCTATTCTAACTTCTTTTTCTTCCTTTGCTTCTTCAAGGTTTTCTATCAATTCTTCTATAGTTTTTCCCTCTAAAGACAGTTTTGCAACTTTTATTAAAATTTTAGCTATTAAATATGCTCCATCGTCTAAAAAATAATTTTCTTTTAGAGCAGCATGTCCAGATGTCTCTATAGCTAAATGGCACTCTTCATCTTCACTATTTAATCTTATAGCTTCATTTATTACATTTTTATATCCTCTTTTAAATCTATGATGTCTTCCTCCTAATTCACTTATGAATTTAGCAAGACCTTCTGAAGTAATAGAATCAGTTACTATGGCTGTATTTGGATGTTCTTCTAATATTATTGATGATATAACAGCTATAAGAGCATTTTTATTTATTGGTTTCCCATTTTTACCTACAATAGCAGCTCTATCTACATCTGTATCAAATATTATTCCTAAATCACTCTTATTATCTAATACGGCTTTACAGATGCTTTCCATTGCTTCTTTATTCTCAGGATTTGGTATATGATTTGGAAACATACCGTCTGGGTTCAAAAACTGACTACCTGTTGTATCTGCTCCCAGTATGTGTAAAACTTTTTCAGCAAAGAACCCTCCAGCTCCATTTCCTGCATCAACTAGTATTTTAAGTCCAGAAAAAGGCTTTTCATAGTTTTTACTTGAATTTACACCTGTTCTAATTTTATCTATCAATAAATTAGAATAATCTTCTATTAAATTTTTTACTACAGCTGTTCCTTTTTTGTCTACTCCTTCAGACTGTACACTATCATTTTTAACAGCTATATCTAACATTTCTTTTATATCTGTTTTTTCTAGACCACCATTTTCTGTAAAAAACTTTAACCCATTATAGTAATAAGGTAAATGGCTAGCTGTAATCATAATTGAGCCATCAGAGTGGTATCCATCCATGATAGTTGTCATAAACATTGCTGGTGTTGTAGCAATCTCACAATCAATTACATCACAATTATCATTAATCAAAGTTTCAATAACAGTATTTCTAAATTGACTCCCTGTTATTCTAGAATCAGTTCCTATTGCAACAGTTACTTTATCTTTTTTAGTTTTTTCTTTTAACCAAATATGAAATGCTTTAGCTATTTTTTTTACTTCTTCTACAGTTAAATTAACTTCCTTAGAATCATTTTTATATGCTATTCCTCTAATATCTGTTCCATTTTGCAGCTTGTATATGTCACCCATAAACATTCTCCTTACTCAATTAAAATTTTTATTAAAGATTATAAAATTCCTAACTTATTTAAAGTTTACATTATTTAAATATGCATATTTTATAATTTTATTATTAACTATTTTATACTTTCTTTTAATTCTTTTATCTTCTCTTTATATGAAATTGGAGGCTTATCATTAAATAAAGCTGAAGTACCTACAACATATATATCGACTTTTTTGCCACTCATAAGTCTAATGGTCTCTTTATTTATATTTCCATCAACTTCTATAAATGGAGGATTATCATAATCTTTTAATATCTCCGTAAGCTTATCTAACTTATCTAAAACAGATAGATTAAATTTTTGACCTGCAAATCCTGGATTTACTGTCATTACTAAGATACCCTCAACTAAACCTATATATTCTTCTATTTTATCTACACTAGTTTGAGGACTTATCGCTAATACTGGCCCTATTCCATATTCTCTCAACTTTTGTATATCAGCTTTTACATCTGTGCTTGATTCCACATGAAAAGAAATATACTTTGGTTTTATATAAGACATCATATCAATATACTTATTTGGAGTTTCTGTAGCTAAATGAATATCTAAAGGTATAGTTGTATTTTCACTTATTGATTTTAATAGTTCTGGTCCCATAGCTAAGTTTTTGACAAATATTCCATCCATAACATCACAGTGAAGCAATTTTACATCAGCTTCTTCAAGAGATTCTAGTTCTTTTTTTAAATTCATTTGGTCTGCACACATTATTGAAGCACAAATAATAGACATAACTCTCCTCCTTAGATATAAATTTTCATTATTTATAAGTTTTCATTTTCTATATCATCAATCATTTGTAATCTTCTTGTATGTCTTTCTCCATTATAACTTGAATTTAACCATTCTTCAACAATTCTCATTGCTAATCCTTTTCCAATAACTCTTTCCCCTAAACAAAGTACATTTGTATTATTGTGTTCTCTCGTGGCTTTAGCTGAAAAACAATCTGACACAACTGCTGCTCTAATTCCTTTAAATTTATTTGCAGCAATAGACATGCCTATTCCTGTACCACAACAAAGTATACCTAAATCTGATTTTTTACTTTGAACATTTTGACTTACTTTTTTTGCATATATTGGAAAATCTACACTTTCTTTTGAAGTTGTTCCTACATCTTCAACTTCTATACCTTTATTTATTAAGTTTTCTTTTATAAATTCCTTTAACTCGTAACCACCATGGTCACATCCAATAGATATTTTCATTAAAAAGCACCCCTCTTTATATAAAATTTTATAATTATCGTAAAAATAAAGCTGTCCCATTGTAGAAATTTCTTTCTATTTTTAAGACAGCTTTAATTGATTTATATCAAACCAATTTATTATTCAATGATATTTACATCTATAATAATTCTTTTATATTTTTTACTATATCTTCAGTAGTTAATCCATAATGTTTTAATAAGTCTGCTGGTGTACCTGATTGACCAAATACATCCTTAACACCAATTCTTCTAACTACTACATCTTTAGTTTCTGCTAAAGCTTCACATACAGCTGAACCTAAACCACCAATTATACTATGCTCTTCTGCTGTAACTACTTTTCCAGTTTTCTTAGCACTTTCTTTTATTAATGTTTCATCTAAAGGTTTTATTGTAGATATATTAACAACTTCTACATTTATACCTTCTTTAGCAAGTTCTTCTGCTGCTTCTAATGCTTTTGCTACCATTATTCCTGTAGCTATCACTGTTATATCAGAACCTTCTCTTAAAACAGTTCCTTTTCCTATTTCAAATTTATAGTTTTCACTGTTTACATCTGGAGTTGCAGCTCTACCTAATCTTATATATACAGGTCCATTATAATCAATAGATGCAAATATTGCTTGTCTTGCTTCTAAAGCATCTGCTGGATTTAACACAACCATATTTGGTATACCTCTCATTAAAGATATATCTTCTATAGCTTGATGGCTTCCTCCATCTTCTCCTACTGTTACTCCTGCATGAGTAGCTGCTATTTTAACATTTAAGTTTGGATATGCTACAGAGTTTCTTATTTGCTCATAGCCTCTACCTGCTGCAAATATTGCAAAAGTACTTGCAAAAGGTATTTTTCCACAAGTAGCAAGACCTGCTGCTGTACCAATCATGTCACCTTCTGCTATCCCCATATCAAAAAATCTATCTGGAGCAACTTCTTTAAATGATATACTTTTTGTAGCTTTTCCTAAGTCTGCATCCAATACTACTATATCTTTATTTTCTGCAAGTTCTTTTAACACTTGTCCGTAAGCTTCTCTAGTTGCTATTCCCATTCCTATAGACCTCCTTCTAAATCTTTCAATGCTTGTTCTGCTTGTTCTGCATTTGGAGCTGTTCCATGCCATGCAGCATTATTTTCCATAAATGAAACACCTTTACCTTTTACAGTTTTAGCTATTATTACTGTTGGTTTTCCTGTAACTTTTTTAGCTTCATCTATTGCATTTCCTATTTCATCAAAACAATGTCCATTTATTACTATTACATTCCATCCAAAAGATTTAAATTTGTCATCTACTGGACTAACATTCATTACCTCTTCATTAGAACCATCTATTTGTAATCCATTTAAGTCAACAAATGCAATTAAGTTGTCTAATTTATAATGTGATGCTGTCATTGCAGCTTCCCATATTTGACCTTCTTGGATTTCTCCATCACCTAATATAGTATACACTGTATAGTCTTTATTATCTAATTTACCAGCTAGTGCCATACCATTTGCAGCAGATAAACCTTGTCCAAGAGAACCAGTAGACATATCTACTCCTGCTACTTTTTTCATGTCTGGATGTCCTTGTAACTTAGAACCAAACTTTCTAAGTGTCAATAATTCTTCTTCTGGGAAAAATCCTTTTTCTGCTAATGTAGCATATAAAGCTGGTGCTGCATGACCTTTTGATAGAACAAATCTATCTCTATCATCCATTTTTGGATTTTCTACACATATGTTCATTTTATCAAAATATAACACTGTTAACATGTCAGCTATTGATAATGAACCACCTGGATGCCCGCTTTTAGCTTCTGCAACCATTTTTATTATGTTTTTTCTAATATTATTAGAATGATCTCTAAGAGTGCTCATACTTTTTTCCTCCTGTTATTTTTTAAGACCTTACATTTTCTTATCCTACAGTAGATTTTACAATTTTTTTTAAAATAATACAAATGTTTTTTTAAGATTTTACTGCAACTTTTATTTCTTCTCCGTTCATTAAGGCTGTAATACCCTCTTTAAATTCGTCTAAACCAACAGTTCTTGTAACTAATGCTTCTGTATTTACTTTTCCACTAGCCATTAAATCTAATGCTATAATCCAAGAACTTGGTTTTTGTGATCTACTTCCAATATATTGTAACTCTCTTTGAATTATTGCTTCTTGATCCATTTCATTTAGTTTTTTGGCAAATATCCCAACTTGTACGAAAGTTCCTTTCTTTCTAAGTAATCTTAAAGCTTCATTAACTGCTGGCATAAATCCAGAACAATCAAATCCTTTATTTACTCCATTTCCATCAGTCATTTCATTTACTACATCTGCTAGACTTTCTTCCATTACGTTTACAGTTCTATCTACTCCAAGATTTTTAGCTATTTCTAATCTTTCTTTATCTTTTGTAACACCAGACATTATAACTGTAGCACCTTGAGATTTAACAACTTGAGCTAATAGTAAACCTATTGGCCCTGGTCCTATTATTAATACTGTATCATCACTTTCTATAGTAGTTTTTTCAAGAGCTGCATGAACACAACAAGCTAGTGGCTCTGTAAGAGCTGCTGATAATAAAGATACATTTTCAGGAAGTACATGTATGCTTTCCTCTCTTGATAATACATATTCAGCAAAACTTCCATCTGCTTGAGTACCAATACCTTTTCTAGTTGGGCATAAATTGTAGTCTTTAGTTGCACAATATATACATTTTTCACAAGTTGCAAAAGTAGTTTCTGATGTAACTCTATCTCCTACTTTTATATTTTTAACATCTTCACCAATTTCTACGACAATTCCAGAAAATTCATGACCTAAAGTTACTGGAGCTTTTATATTTGCATACTCCCCTTTAAATGAATGTATATCTGAACCACATATACCACTGTATTCTACTTTTATTTTAACTTTATCTCCTGTAGCTTTTGGCTCTTCTACCTCTAATACTTCTACATTATCATAACCTGGTTTAGTTTTAACTACTGCCTTCATTTATTTTTCAACCCCTTGTGGTAAAATTAATATCTTATTAAATTCTTCTTTTCTATCTCTTATCATTTCAAATGCTTTATAAGTATCTTCAAGTGAAAATCTATGAGATACCATTTCTTTTAATTTTATTTTTCCTTCATTAACTAGAGTGATTCCTTTAGTCCACTCTTGTCCTGGGAATGGTGCAGAATAAGAATTCCAGAAACCTTTTAACTCTAGTTCTTTTCTAAATATATTTTCAAATGCTTCTTCAGATAAAGTTATATCTGAATATGCTATTCCTAAAAATCCTATTTTACTTTTCTTTTTAGTTATAAGTAAACATTGTTCTTGAGTTATTTTAGAGCCTGCACATTCAAGTGCTATATCAACACCTTTTCCACCAGTAAGTTCTTTTATTTTTTCTACTGGGTTTACATCTTTAGCATTAATTATTATATCAGCACCTAATTCTTTTGATTCTCTTAATTTATTATCAGATATATCAACTGCTATAATTGTTCCAGCTCCTGCTATCTTAAGTCCTTGTATTACTAGTTGACCCATTGTTCCACTACCCATTACAGCTACAGTATCTCCAACTTGGATACCTATATTAAGTACTCCATGCATAGCAACTGCAAGTGGTTCTATCATAGCGGCATCTTCAAAATCCATGTCTCCTATTGGTAAAACATTTGTAGCTTTTATATTTGCATATTCTGCAAAAGCTCCAAAAGTTTTAGCTCCTAACATACCATGGTCATCACATAATGAAAATAACCCTCTCTTACAATATTCACACTCATTGCAAGGTATAAAAGGAATCGCAACTACTCTATCTCCAACTTTTACATTTTTTACATCCTTACCAACTTCTGCAATTACTCCAGAAAATTCATGTCCTGGTATAGCTGGAACTGGATATTTCCAATGTTTCAATACTCTTGGAGGATCTGACCCACATATTCCTGCTGCCATAACTTTTATTTTTACCTCATCACTTTCACATGGTTTTATTTCTATATCTTCAAATCTCATATCATTTGTGCCATGTAATACTGCTGCTTTCACGATAAATCTCCTCCTTTTGTATTTTGTATTTTTTTAAAATTTATAAAAAATATTACTCTTTTCTAGTAGCTGCTAAATGTTAAATTTTCGCATACTTTACTAAAAAAGAGTAATCTCTATTAACTAAATATTAGAATATTCCAAGTGAAGAAACTAATTGAGATAATTTCAATATTCCCCATTTTAGTAAGTTACCACCTGTATCTATACTTGTAACCATTGTTGTTCCTTCTGGCATCATATTTGCTTGTTGTAATAATTGCGTATGAACATCTGCAAAATTTGTAGCCATATAAAGTGATATAGCTATTACTATAGTTCCTGTTATAACTGATTGAACTATATTACCTTTTCTAAAACATACTATAAATGCCATATAGAATGGTATTGTTGCTAAGTCACCAAATGGTAAAACTTTATTTCCTGGTAATATAACTGCTAAGAATAGAGTTATAGGAACAAGTATAAGAGCTGTTGATATAACTGCTGGATGTCCAGTTGCTACTGCTGCATCTAGCCCTATATAAAGTTCTCTATCTCCATATTTTGCTTGTAAGAAATCTCTTATTGATTCTGAAATTGGAATTAAACCTTCCATTAATATTCTAACCATTCTAGGCATAAGTAACATTACTGCACCCATTGATATACCTACATTGAATATTCCTGCTACATCGTATCCAGCAAGAGCTCCAAGTATTATCCCTAGTATAATACCCATCATCATTGGTTCACCAAATATACCGAATTTTTTTTGTATAGAATCTGGGTCTGCTTGTATTTTATTTATTCCTGGTATTTTTTCAACAAATTTACCCACTAAATATCCAAGTGGAGCAAATGAGGCTGTTGAACCAGTTGGTAATGCTATACCTTCTAAATCATAAAACTCCTGAACATTCTTGGCTGTTTTTTCTGCAATAAATAGTACTAACAATTCCATTAATATTGCACAGAATATAGCCCAGATATAACTTCCTGTTACTATATATCCAACTGCACCTGCTACTATAAAGTGCCAATAATTCCATATATCAACGTTTAATATCTTTGTTTTATTGAAGTATAATAATAGTAAGTTTACTAATAAACAAACTGGTATTAATATTGGTGCAACTGGTGAAGCCCATGTTGCTGATGCTGTTGTTGGCCAACCAACATCTATTACTGTTAAATTAAGTCCAAATCTCTCAACCATTCCTTGAGCTGCTGGCCCTAGTGTTGAAGTTAATAGGTTTACAACTAAGTTTATACCCACAAACCCTATACCAATTGTAAGACCTGATTTTAAAGCTTTTGTAAATTTAATTCTAAATATCATTCCTAAGACTACAATTGTTATTGGTAGTATTACTGTTGGTCCCATGTTTAAAATGTACTGTACTACTGCTAATAATTTATCCATTTATAAATCCTCCTTTTTCTGTTTTTTTAATATGATTTCAATTTATTTATGATAGGATTATTTTAAAGCATCTAATATTTTTTTATCTAATGCTGCTGTATTAACTCCAGTTATATATGCTGTTGCTTTTATTGCTGGTATATTATAAGTTGTTGGTAATATAGTTGTTGATACTATTAAATCTGCTCCATCTTGCTTTGTTGCACATTCAGCTATTTTGCATTGTATAACTTCTGCTTGTATATTATTTTCTTTAACTAATCTTTCTACCTTATCACAAACTACTGTTGATGTTGCTATTCCTGCTCCACATGCTACTAATATTTTTTTCATTTTTATTTCCTCCTAATAATTTTTATTTTCTTATTTTTATTGTTAGTATCTTTTATTCTTTTATTTTTTATAAAGACTTTATTGTCTTTAAAACTTCTTCTTTATCAGTAGAATCCATTAGCTTCTCAACTAATTCTTTATTTTGCATAATCCCCATCAATTCTGTTAATACAGACAATTGACTGTGTGGTTGATTAAGCCCCAAAACGAAAGCTAAATTTACAGGTACTTTTTCATCTTGGTCTTCCATAGAACTAAATACTACTGGTTCATTAAAAGTACAGACTGCTATAAATTGTTCTTTAATATATTCTGCATCTGTATGTGGTATAGCTACTCCATAATCACCTAAGTTTAAACCTGTTGGAAATACATTTTCTCTTCCTAGTATTTTTTCTCCAAATTCTTCTTTTACAAAGCCTAATTCAAAAACTTTATTATGTATTTCCTTAAAGAAATCTTCTTTTGTTTTACAATCCATTTTAAGGTTTATAACTTTATCACTTACAAAATTTATAAACTCCATATTTGCACCTCCTAATTGCTCTTATCTCATATCTTGTTTTTCTTGTCTTTATATAAAGCATATGCCGTGCCAAAAAGTGGCTTTTTTTGTGAAATAAAAGAAAATGTTTTCCTTGAAATAATGTTCAATTGCAGGATTTTAGCCAACTTTCATAGATAAATTTTTTTTAATTTTTATTTTAATTTTCACTTGTTAAGCACTTAACTATCCATATATTTTTATATTTTCGTGGTTTTTTTTGTTATAGAAATGGTTTTTTTATTTTTTATGGGTGGTTTTTTCTGTTTCTTAGCTATTTTATAAAATTATTCAATCTAAACAACATTAATTTTCGTATTTATTGTTTAATTATTTCAGTGTGAATGAATTTTCATATAATTGTCTATCAAAATTCACGTTACGCATAATTAAATTCATAGTATGTTTTTATTTATATAATAAAATCAATATGAAAATATATAAAACTTAATATGAAAAGGAGATAAGAATGAAAAGAAAAAATTTATTAAAGATAGTATTTTTATGTAGTATTTTATTTGTTTCTGGTGTTTTCGCAAAGCAAGTCTTTGCATCTCAAAGTAAGTCGAAAAAAACACTTACTATAACTGTAAATGGTTATGATGTAACACTATCTAAAGAGGGAATTTTTAATAGTCAAAACGTAAAGCAACTTAATTCAACAAATCAAAATAGTATAACAATAAAAAACTCTAAAAGTGTAAACAGTGTCAAAATAGATGATAAAGAAATTAATGTAAATGATAAATCAACTTTTAAATTGAAAGAAATCAGTAGCTCTTCTAAAATAAAAATATCTGTAATGTATAGTGGTGAGAATTCATATAGAAATTATTACATAAATTCTCTTTCAAAAGATTTTCCAAAGTATACTGTTACTGCAAATAGCCCTTATGATGGTGATTATTATCTTACTACACACAATGAAGAATATAATTTTGTATTTAAATTAAATAACAAAGGAAATATAGTTTTTTACAAGGAAGTCGAATCAAATCCTTTTGATTTTAAAAAAATCACTACAGATGATGGTAAAGTTAGATATGGATATTTACTTCAAGATAAAGACTCAACAAAACGAATAAGTTCTGTTGGATACTCACCAACATATCTTGTTATATTAGATGAAAATTATAATGAAATAAATAAAATTACTATGGAAAAAAATAAAAACATAGAATCTGGTACTGAGTTAGAAAACCATGACTTTATATACATAAATGATAATCACTATATCGTTTCTAGTTATCAAAAATCTAAGGCAACAAACATTCCTTCAAACTTGAATAAAGGAAATTCACCTTATGTGGTAAATAGTGTACTACAAGAAATAAAAGATGGTAAAGTTGTATGGCAGTGGGAAAGTATTGACCATGAAAAACTATATGAAGAAAGTGTTGAACAAAATAATTTTAGCGAAAAAAGTGATACATCCTTAGACTATGTACATTTCAATTCTATGACTATTGACCCCAAAGACGGAAATCTAATCTGTTCATTTAGAAATTTAGATGAAGTTATTAAATTAGATAGAAAAACAGGAGAAATTATTTGGACCCTAGGAGGATTGGGTGATGAGTTCAATTTAACAGATAATCAAAAATTCTCAAGACAGCATAATGCTAGAATTACAGATGATGGATATATAACCTTATATGATAATGGTGTAAAAAATAAATCTACAAGAGTTATTAAAATAAAATTGGATGAAGAAAATAAAAAAGTTACTGAATATCGCTCATATGACATAAATGACTATTACAAATATATGGGTTCAGTTCAAGAAATAGATAGTGAAAAAGATGTATTCTTAGTTGGAACTGGTGGAAAGGCTGGAGAAAAGCAAGATTTAGTAGCTATGGAAAAAGATTTTTCTAATGATAAAGTTTATTTCAGATTCTCCTTTAAGAGTGGTGAAAGTATGTATAGATGCTATAAAATTCAATAAAAAACTTATCTTAAAATAAAATATCAATTTTAATTAATACAAATCTTGCAAGGAAAATAAATCTATTATTTTTACTTGCAGGGTTATTATTTTCCTTAATTTTAATATAAAAAGCAGGTGCGAACTTTTATGTTTCTATAACACCTGCTTTGATATTAGAAAATCACTATAACACCAACATATTTGATATTTTCCTGACTACTGTTTTTAATTTCTTATATTCTACTAGATATTTCTATTTATTTGGTATATGTATAAATTATTATAATACATATTCCATCTTTTATTACTGCTCTTTCTTAGTATCTGCATATACAAATCTTTATGATTCTAAAATTTCATAAATTAATATAAAAAAAGCCCTGTATTTTAGCAATATATTTGCTTTTTAATAATTTATAACAAGTCTATAAAAAATAAAATCATTAATTATTATTATTTTGTATGTTTGCTATCTACAAATAAAAAAGGCTAATACTATAAAATTAAATAAATCAATCTTATGGTATTAACCTTATATTAAACAATTAACTATCTATCAATTGAACTTACCTTAAAACTTGTGCTAAAATAAATTTTTCTATTTAATTTTTTATATTATTTTTCATGTTGAAAATTAACTTAATATCTTTTTTATTTCATTTTTATCTTCAGTATTTAATAAAATTTCCAAAGTATGCTGGTCATTAATCTTTGAAAATAAGCTTCGTATTTCTTTTTTATTATTCTCTTTAAGTGCTAATAAAACCACTAAATCTACCATAAATTTATTATCCCACACTATGGGCTTATTTAATCTTGCTATAGCTATTGCTGGTTTTATAACATTTTCTGGAAGCCCATGTGGTACAGCAACTTTTGAAGCCATTACAACACTTCCCATAGCTTCCCTTTTATACACACTTAATATATATTTTGAGTCTACATACCCACCTTCTTCAAGCTTTGATACAAGAGTGTCGATTATATACTCCTTTGAGATTCCTTCAAAATCATATAAAATCAAATCTTCATGTATTAAATTATCCAATTGATTATCGCTACTCAAAGATGGTTGTTTATTATTTAAATGTTCTAATACCTTGTTAATTCCATTTTTTCCAAGTACCTCATTATAAGAAATAAAAGGTACATTTTTATAATCTATATCAATTGTGCCACAAATAGCAATAATATTATATTCAGCTTCAATGTCATTTAATTCATCTTCTAAATTATTATTTAAAAAAGCAATTGGCTTTACTTCAATTGAAGCATCATATTCCTCAATTTGCTTTTCTATATGTTCCTTTAAGTTTAAAGCTGTACCTACCCCACTTAAACATAATGTAATAATTACATTTTTCTTTCCATATTCATTTTTTCTATAACTAAATTTATTCGTATTTACCATAGCATAATTTTTATTTTTCTTTAAATCTGCTATTATACCATCTAAACTTTTTCCTTCAATTGTCGCCAATTTTCCTGCTTCCATTGCTAATAATGTATCCACCCTGTTTACAGTCTTACATCTAATACCAAGTCTTTTTTCAACCTCATCACCAAGGATTACTAGAGAACCCATATCAATTAGAACCAAAATTCCTTTCTGTGCTTCTATCTTTTTAAGTTCATCCAATACATGTTCTATTCCTTCTGCTGGTGAATCTGTAAGTGCTATCTCTATACCCAGTGTACATTCTATACCAAGAATGTGATTTACAACATTAGACATTTCAATTCCAACTTTACCATGCGTAACTATAACTACTTTTACTTTATCTTTTATACTTTCTTCATTGTAACAAAATTTATTTATATAATATGCTAAATATCCAAGTTCATCCTCTGGGAATGTAACTTGTGTTAAATCTTCCACTATTCCCATTACATATCTGGATAATTCATATTCCATTGGCATTGATGCTTTTATCTTATCCAAACTTGGATTTATTATAGTTTTTCCATCTCTTATTCTATCTATAGCATGCTCAATATGAATTGCTAAAGCTAAATACAGCCCCTGATTTACATGCTTAAACTGCTCTTTAATAAATACAATTACTTTGTCCATTATCTCTAGTGTGGATTCTTTTAACTGTCCACCCCAGTCTATTCGACTTCTTCTATCAGACAAGTTTTTATTGTTTTTAATAGCATTAAATTTATTGTCTAACTTTTCTATAAATGCATTTTTTAACTCTTCTTCTGAAAAACACTTACTTTCTAGAACCTTTAATTCTTTTTCTGCATAATTGTATATTTCACTTATCTCATTATCAGACAAAATTCTATTTTTCCCACTTACTAATTCACTAATATCTATATATATATCTTCAACTGAAAACTCAGAATACTTTTCATCTTCACAATTACAATCATAATATCCACTTTTTATATAATCTCTCAAGCTATCTAAATCTATAATTACCTTGTCACTAGAAAATATTGCCTTACTAAAAGCTCTAGCACAAGTTACTTGTATATCACTCTTTAACTGTCCTATATTCCCAGTACATTTATAATTCATAAGTGCACACATCACTTCTTTAGTTATTATAAAGTTTTTATTTACTCTTTTTGCTTCTCTTTCAAAGAATTTTATTATTATTTCATATCTTTCAGATTTTGGTCTTTCACTCATATTTGGTAAGTTTATTACCATTGGTATACGTCTTCTAAATGTTTGAAGTAAATTAGAATCTGGATTTTCTGTTGTAGCACTTATTATGAGAACATTTGCCTTTCTATTAGAACTACTCTCTCCTAACCTCCTAAATTCACCTCTATCTATTAAAGAAAATAATATTTCTTGACCAGCAGCAGGTAATCTATGAATTTCATCCAAAAACAAAATTCCATTATTGGCTTGCTCTACAAGACCCTCTCTATTTGCATCTGCACCTGTGTATGCACCTTTTACTACTCCAAATAGCTGAGCTATCAATAGATTAGGATTTTCTGCATAATCTGCACAGTTAAATACTATGAATGGACTATTTTCTTCTTTGATATTATTTTTCACAGCATATTTGTACATACATGTAGCTAACTCACTCTTACCTACACCTGTTTCTCCATATATTATAGTATGAAGACCATTAGGAGGATACATTATTGCTGATTTAGCTAGGTTTACTTTTTCTTTCAAACTGCCTTTTATACCTATTAATTCTTCAAACCCATCTTCTTCTACAGCTTTACTAACTTTTACATGTTTTCCAGATGATACTAGTTCTTTATCTTTTATTTCAGCTTTCGATTGACTTAAGTTTTCTTCTTTTAGTAATTTTGATACTGCACTTCTTGATATATTATAGCCATTTTCGGTTAAAATTTCAGTTATTTTTCTTTCAGACATTTGAGGATTCTCATTTACAATCTTAGATATATCCTTTATTAATATTTGTTTTCTTCTTTCTCTTGAATCTAAAATATTATTCTTTTTTCTAACCGCTATTACTTCAGACCTAGCTACATTTAATATTTCAGCAAGTTCTTGGTCAGTGTATGGATTTTTCTTGTCTTCTCTTTGTATCTCTCTTAATATTTTATCCATATTTCGCCTCCTTACTTTAAATTTTAGTTTATTTCAATATATTATACACCAAAATAAGACTAGGCAAAATAGCCTAGCCTTATTACTTAGAATTTCCATAAGAACTTCTATTAAAATTATAACCATAACTATATGATTATAATTTTAAAGAAGCACCTTCCCAATCCTTCATAAAGCTATCTATTCCTTTGTCTGTCAAAGGATGCTTAATCATTTGGTTTATAACTTTAAGAGGAACTGTTGCTATATCAGCTCCCATTCTAGCAGCTTGTAAAACATGTATTGGATTTCTAACACTAGCAACTATTATTTGAGACTCAATACTATTTACACTGAAGATGTCAACAATTTCTTCAATTAAATCAAGACCATTTTGTGATATATCGTCTAATCTTCCAACAAAAGGACTTACATATGTAGCTCCAGCTCTAGCAGCTAAAAGAGCTTGCCCAGCAGAGAATATAAGTGTAACATTAGTTTTTATACCTTTACTAGATAATACTTTTACTGCCTTTAAACCTTCTGCTGTCATAGGTATTTTTATAACTATATTTTTATGTATCTTAGATAATTTTTCTGCTTCTTCTATCATACCCTTGTGCTCTAAACTTATTACTTCTGCACTTATTGGTCCATCTACTATCTCACTGATTTCCTTAACTACTTCTATAAAATCTCTACCTTCTTTAGCTATTAGAGATGGATTTGTAGTAACTCCACATATTACACCTAAATCATTTGCTTCCTTTATTTCTTCAATATTAGCTGTGTCTATAAAAAATCTCATTTAAAAAATCCTCCATAATTAGAATATGTGCTAAACACAAGTATATAATATCATAAATTATCTAAATTTTACAGTTCCATTATCTATAGATTCAACTACTGCTAAAGATTCTAATCTTACATCATTGGCCTTTAAAAGTGCTCCTCCAGCTTGGAATCCTTTTTCAATAACAATCCCTACTCCAACTAAGTTTGCATTTGCTTGTTCAATTAAATCTTTAAGACCAAGAGCGGCTCTTCCATTAGCTAAAAAATCATCTACTACCAATATGTTTTCACCTTCGTTTATATACTTTTTAGAAACTTTTACTGCATATTCTTTTGCCTTAGTAAATGAATATACATTAGTTTCATACACATCAGTATCTAAGTTTTTAGATTCTGATTTTTTCGCAAAAACTACAGGTGCATTGTCAAAGTATTGTGAAACAATTGATGCTATAGCTATTCCTGAAGCCTCTATTGTAAATATTTTATCTACCTTTTCTCCACTAAATCTCTCTTTAAATTCTTTTCCTATTTCATTTAAAAAAGCTACATCAATTTGATGATTTAAAAAACTATCGACTTTTAGTATATCATTTCCTGAAACACTACCTTCTCTTAATATCTTTTCCTCTAAAGCCTTCATTGTACTCCCACCTAAACCTTTCTAAATTATATTAATCTTAATAAAAAAAATTATATTCTCTTTAATTTTACTCTCTACATTGCTTGTATTTTATCTTAGAATACTAAAAAAGCTCCTGTCTATATCATAGACAGGAGCTTAAAATTCAAAGTAACCAACTTAATATATAATTTAAAATAAGTATAAACTATATCATCTTCACTCCTGTAGTTAAGCTATTATTGGTAGCTTAGTAGAAACATTTGAACCATATTATCAAAAGTATACAGGTAAACATATTAATTTATTCTTTTTAATTATATATTATAATTCTCTATTATTCAACAAATAATTCAAACTGTGTAGAATAAAACATTCACTAGTTACTTGACAAAATTCAACCTTTTTAAGTAAACTTATAGATTTTCCATAAAGATATAACTTTTTTCTATATTATCTAGAAGTACTTCATCCTTGTTTATATTAGCTATTTTAGCAATAGCTTTTTTTACTCCATTAGACTTTATTAGTTCTTGTAATTCTACACTTTGAGCATCTTCACTATTGTTATAATGAAGTGCTGCACCTATTCCAAGAATTAAGTTATCAACTGTTAAGCCATATGATTTTGCAGTCATTAGAGGTTTAATCAATCTATCCTTATCGCTTAATTTTCTAAGTGGCTCTCTTCCAACTCTGACTACATCATCATTAAGATATGGATTTTTAAATCTATTTAAAATCTTATCAATATATTTATAATGTGCTTCTGAATCAAAATTATATTTTTTAATTAATCCTTCTCCACTTTCTGTCATTGCATTTTTCACTATATTGCAAATATATTCATCATTTATACTTTCTTCTATTGTTTTGTATCCCTTTAAGTACCCTATATAAGCAGTTATAGCATGGCCTGTATTTAGTGTAAATAACTTACGTTCTATATAAGCCATAAGGTTATCAGCTAAATTCATTCCAACTATATTAGGTATTTCTCCTTTAAATCCTTGCTTTTCAACATTCCACTCATAAAAATTTTCAACAGTTACATCAAGAGGATTCTCATTTTTACCAGGAGGAACTATTCTGTCAACTGAACAGTTAGGGAAACCAATATAGTTCTCTAAATAGTCTTCTTCTTCTTTATTTAGACACTTAAGTATTTCCTCTTTTAAAGAAGAACTTGCATATATTGCATTTTCACAAGCTATTATATTTAAATTATTTGTTAATCCTTTTTCTTTTCTAGTTTTTATACCTCTAGCAATTGTAGGGGCTATTTTAGTTAAAACCAAAGGGCCAACTGCTGTAGTTATTATTTCAGCTTCTACAATCTCATCTATTATTTCTTCTTTTATAGATGAAACTGCACTTATATTGTCAATTATCTCATCTACACATTCTACATCTCTTATGTGTATAGTATATTTTTTATCTTTATTTATTGAATTTAATATTTCTTCATTAACATCAGCAAATACAACATGATAACCTGACTTAACTAACAAACCTCCAATAAATCCTCTTCCAATATTTCCTGCTCCAAATTGGATTGCCTTTTTCATTTTAAGTTCCTCCTAAGATTAGTTGGCAAAAGCTTCCATAAAAGCTTGTTTGTCATTTGAATTTTTTAGTCTCTCTGTTAAATCATCATCTAAAACTATTGCTATATTAGATAGTATCTCTAAATGCTCATCTCCAACACCAGCTATTCCTATTAATAAATATGCCTTTTCTCCATCAAAATCTATACCATTAGGGAATTGTAGTATAACTATTCCAGAAGATAATATTTCTTTTTTCGCTTCATTTACACCATGTGGAATAGCAACACCCATGCCCATGTATGTAGTCATTACCTTTTCTCTTTCCAACATTGCTGGTATATATTCTTCTTTTACATATCCATTTTCAAATAGTTTTCTTCCTGCTAAAGTTATAGCTTCTTCCTTTGAAACACTATCTAATCCTAAAAATATATTATTCTCATTTAATACTTTACTCATAATATCAACCTTCCTTTTTTTAATGTAAATTTTATTTATCTATTAATGTTTTTAATTTATTTGTATAAAAATTAAAAACTATATCTTTTATTTCTAATGTCATCTCTTGTATAGAAAATTTGTTTATTTTATTAGTAAAAACAAAATTATCTATTAATGAGCCACTTACTTCACTCATTATTTGTCTTTGATAATTTGGTGAATCTTTAGGAAGTAACATAAAAACCACATTCTCAATTTCTTCCTTAGAATTTAGCTTTATGTTATTTTCTAATCTTATTATTGCTAACTTCATAATATCTATTCTTTCACTCATACAGTGTAATAATAAAATCCTTGATTCTTCTATATATGGAATTGATATTTTTAATCTTTCTTCTAATGATTCTTTTATAGATATTACATCTTCACTAGATTTTACAAATATTTTTGATGAATCCATAATAAGTTCATCTAAGTTTTTACTTTTAAATTTTTTAAATTGAATTTCATCTAAAAACTGAAGAATATCTCTTCCTATGTTCATACTTTCTGTTATCTGTTCATATACTTTATTTTTATTTTTAGTATCATCTTTTACTTTTAAATCCATTAATTTGTTTTGAGCTATAGACTTTATTTTTTCTTTGATTATCAGCTCATCATCTGAACTCATAAATGGACCTACACATATATAATCTAAGTTTGTATTTAATTCTACTGTAGATACAATTAAATCGACTTCTTTTTCTTTTAAATATTCCTCATCTATGTTTATAGCTGAAATAGTTTCAAGTATATTTAGATTTGGAAATTTATTTTCAATTTTAGTCGATAAAAACCTTGAAGTTCCTATTCCAGTAGGACATGCTACAACAATATTTATATTAGCATGCATCATTAGATTTTTTTCTATGGCTGATGCAAAATGCATTGCAATATATCCTATTTCAGATTCAGGTATTGAATTTATATTTAGCTTATCTTTTATGACTTTAGAAACCTTTTCGACTCCATTATAAGCATATGAATACTTAGTTTTTATTTCATCTAAAAGGGGATTTCTTATTTCTAGTCCCATATTCAATCTGTTTATGGAAGGTCCCAGATGGTTTGCTAGGTCTTTAAATAATCTTTCATCATTTTTAAGACTTATCTTAAATTCATCTTCTGCCAAATCTATCATTTTATTTGTAATGTCCATTACTTCTATGTCATCTAAGTTTAACTCTTTATGACTTGAAGATGACCTTTGCTTTGCACCTCTAATGTGCATAGTTATATATCCAACTTCATCTAATGGTATATCCATACTAAAATCAACTGCCATACCTTTTACGATTTCCTGAGCTAATTTAAACTCTTCGGTTAAAGATAATTCCTTTAGAAAATCTTTCTCCATAGTTATATTTTCACCATTTTTTATCCTCTGTAAAGCTAATGAAATATGAACTACAAGCCCTATATATGCACTATCAGCTAAATTTACATCTAACTCTGAAAGCTTCTTTGTTAATGTACTTTCAACTTTTCTTATTATGCACTTGTCCATTAAATTTAAAAGTCTATTTTCACTTAAAATCTCTATTGCTTTATCAGTTTGTATATTCTCACTTATATTTCTGACCATATCCAATATTTCTTTTTCATTAAATGAGTCATATATAAGGTTTACATATGCTTCTCTAAAGTTTTTTTCCTGACCTTTGAGATACACACCAAGCCCTGGTTTTCTAATAAGCTCAATATCAAATCTTTCTAACCATTCACTTGCTAGTGCAAAATCATTATTTAGTACTCCTTCAGATACCTTTAATATTTTTGCAAAGTAGTAAGATTTTACTGGCTCATTAGAAACTAGTAGCTTTGATAATATAATTAAGTTTCTTTCTTCTTTGTTATATTCTTTTTCTATTTTTTCCTCTTCTAACAACTCAATTATAAAATTTTGATTTTCTGTATTCTCTTCTAAAATCAAACCTACACCTGGTTTTTTTACAAAATTAAAATCATTTTCATCAAACCATTTTTCAATTCCTGACATATCTCTAAGTACAGTTCTTGAACTTAACTCTAACTCTCCTGCAATTTCAGAAACAGTTATTGGAATATTTTTTTTAGAATTTTCTACTATCATGAGTATTATCTTTTTTTGTCTAGATGTAATCTTCTTTTTTTTCAAATTATCCACTCCTAATCAGTGGTACTTTTTATTTTTTATTTAGATTCTAATCTTTTAAACAGTATATCTAAATTGGGGTCATTTAAAAAGTTATTTATTGATACTATCTCAACATTTGAATTGTTTTTGGCAACTCTTTCAACTAATGTGTTGTGAGTTACTACTATTTGTGTATCATCTGGAAGATTATCAACAGATGAATTTGTAATTTCTATATCTAAATTCAAGTTTTTTATTCTATTTTTAAATCTAGAAGCTCCCATTGCACTAGAACCCATTCCTGCATCACATGCAAATACAATCTTCTTAATTTCATTTAATTCAAGTTGCTTTTCTTTAACTTTTTGTTCTGAACTTTTGCTTGCAGATTTCATATCACTCATCTTTGCTTTAGCTTCTTCTAAAGTACCATCTTCTTCACTTTGGTTTGCTGAAGCTCTCTTAACAAATGGTGCTGCCACTAAGAATGATACAACTGTCGCAACTGCAACCCCTGCTAATACTGGAAGTAATCCTCCTTTTGGTGCTAGTGCCATAAGTGCAAATATACTTCCTGGTGATGGTGCTGCTACAAGTCCAGCTCCTAATATTGAAAAAGTTAATATTCCTGCTGCTCCACCTGCCATTGTAGCTAATATTAAAACTGGATTCATTAATATATATGGGAAGTAAATTTCATGGATACCACCAAGGAAATGTATTATTACTGCTCCTGGTGCTGATTGTTTTACACTTCCTCTACTAAACATCCAATATGCTAATAGAACACCTAAACCTGGTCCAGGGTTACTTTCTAATAAGAACATTATAGATTTACCTGCTTCTTTTGCTTCAGCTATACCTATAGGACCTAATATACCATGATTTATTGCATTGTTTAAGAACAGTACCTTTCCAGGCTCTATAAATACTGAAACTAAAGGTAATAAACTTTTGCTAACTATAAATTGCACTCCTGATTCTATAAGAGCTGTACCTGCTACTATAGCTGGTCCAATTGCATAAAAACCTAATATTGCAAGAAGCATACCTATTATACCTATTGAAAAGTTATTTACTAACATCTCAAATCCTGTTGGTATTTTACCATCTACAAGTTTATCAAACTTCTTGATTACCCATCCTGCAAATGGTCCCATTATCATTGCTCCAATAAACATTGGTATATCAGCTCCAACGATTACTCCCATCGCTGCTGCTGCACCTATTACTCCGCCTCTTTGCCCTGCTATAGCTTTACCACCAGTATATGCTATCAATAGTGGTAAAAGATATTTTATCATCGGATCGCCTATAGTACTTAATTTTTCATTTGGCATCCACCCTGTTGGTATAAATAATGCTGTTATAAGACCCCATGCTATAAAAGCTCCTATATTTGGCATTACCATCCCACTTAAAAACTTTCCTACTCGCTGTATAGATGTCTTTATTGTCGATTGATTAGAACTGCTCATAATTTTACCTCCATTTGAATTATATTCTATATCGATATGATTCCCTTTTGTTATACTTTTATTATAGAGTTTATATTTTATAGTAACAACTTTAAGAAATCGTTTCTATGTCACTTAAGATAATGACATTTGTCACTTTAGTTTTTGTTTAATTTTATTTATGTAGTATTTTAAATTAAGAATTTAATGAAATAAATTTTTTAGAGACACTTTTGGACATACTAATATAGATTTAATTGACTTATACTTTCAATAAAAAATACTATATACTTAATATTAACAACAGGAGTATATAGACATAATGTAAGATATTATATAATAAGAATTAACTTCAAATTAGCTACCACCTTAAATAAAACATTATTTAATATACAGTTTGATTGTATAAAGCAACATATATTAAACAGATTCAGTTAAAATAGTTTAAATTTTTCAAAAATCTCAATATCTGACAAAATACTTTAATAAAATTAAAGAATAAGTTATAATTAATACTATCAATTATAATAAAGTATAAAAATATAAGGAGTGATTAAAAAATGGCGTTTTATTTTGATACACCATCACATACTTTCAGTGAATACCTACTTGTACCAGGTTTCTCTTCTACTGACTGTATACCTGCTAATGTAAGTTTAAAAACACCTGTTACTAAATTTAAAAAGGGCGAGGAAGCAGATATTCATATGAATATACCTTTAACTTCTGCTATTATGCAATCTGTTTCTGATGACAAGATGGCTATTGCACTTGCTAAAGAAGGTGGCATCTCATTTATATATGGTTCTCAATCTATTGAAAGTGAAGCTGCTATGGTAGCACGTGTTAAATCTCATAAAGCTGGATTTGTTGTGAGTGATTCAAATATTAAACCTGACAATACATTAAAAGACATACTTGAACTAAAAGAGAGAACTGGTCATTCTACGGTTGCAGTTACTGAAGATGGTACTTCAACTGGTAAATTATTAGGTATTGTTGCAAGTCGTGATTATCGTATAAGTCGTATGGACTTAGACACTAAAGTTAGTGAGTTTATGACTCCTATGTCGTCCATAGTTTATGCTAACAAAGATGTTACTTTAAAAGAAGCAAACAATATTATATGGGACCATAAGCTTAATTCTCTTCCTGTACTTGATGACAATGGTAATCTTGTATATATGGTATTCCGTAAAGATTACTCTTCTCATAAAGAAAATCCACTTGAACTTTTAGATTCTTCTAAAAGATATGTAGTTGGAGCTGGTATCAATACTAGAGACTTTGCTGAGCGTGTTCCTGCTTTAGTTGAAGCTGGTGCTGATGTTTTATGTATAGACTCTTCAGAAGGTTTTTCTGAGTGGCAAAAAATAACTCTTGATTTTATTCGTGAAAAATACGGTGATACAGTTAAGGTTGGAGCTGGGAATGTAGTTGACCGTGAAGGATTCCTTTACCTTGCTGAAGCTGGTGCTGACTTCGTTAAAGTTGGTATTGGTGGTGGTTCTATATGTATCACTCGTGAACAAAAAGGTATAGGACGTGGACAAGCTACTTCTATAATTGAAGTTGCTCAAGCTAGAGATGAATACTTTGAAAAAACAGGTATTTACATTCCAATTTGTTCTGATGGTGGTATTGTTTATGACCATCATATAACTTTAGCCTTAGCTATGGGTGCTGATTTTATAATGCTTGGTAGATATTTCTCTCGTTTTGATGAGAGTCCAACTAATAAGGTTAATATAAATGGTAGTTACATGAAAGAGTATTGGGGAGAAGGTTCTGCACGTGCTAGAAACTGGCAAAGATATGACCTTGGTGGAGATAAGAAACTTTCTTTTGAAGAAGGTGTTGACTCTTATGTTCCTTATGCTGGTTCTTTAAAAGACAATGTGACACTTTCTCTAAGTAAGGTTCGTTCTACTATGTGCAACTGTGGTGCTCTTAGTATTCCTGAACTTCAAAAAAATGCTAAGCTAACACTTGTATCTTCTACTAGTATCGTTGAAGGTGGAGCTCATGATGTTATGCTAAAAGATAACAGAAACTTATAATATAAATAAAAGTGTAGTTAATTGTAAAATCAACTACACTTTTTATTTTAATATAAGCTATTATTTATGAGTTATTATTTAACTGTAAATTCAAGAAGCTTACTTTTAAGTTCATTTTCTATTTTTGATAATTCAACTTCTGCTTCCTGTCTCTTTATTCTACCATCATTCTGTATCTTAACTACTTCATCAATAGTTGATATTAAAGATTGATTAGTTTTCTTAATTGTATCTATATCTACAATTCCTCTTTCTGATTCTTTGGCTGTTTCTATTGTTCCCATTTTCAATGTCTCTGCATTCTTTAGTAGAAGTTCATTTGTCATATTACTAACTTCACGCTGTGCTTTCATAGCTTGATTCAAATGAGATATTCCAAGAGCAAGTACTATTTGATTTTTCCACAATGGAATAGTATTTACTATAGTAGATTGAATTTTTTCTGCCATTAGATTATTGCTATTTTGAACCAATCTTATCTGTGGAGCCATTTGAAGTGATACCATTCTAGTTAATTCTAAGTCATGAATCTTCTTTTCAAATCTGTCACAAAGTGAAACCATATCGTTTACAGATTGAGCATCTTCTGTTGAACCAGACAAACTTGCTCTTTCTCTTAATTTTGGCATCTCAAGTTCTTTCATATCTTTTAGCTTTTGTTTCCCTGCTATAATATACATTGTAAGCTCTTTTGAATAAGCTAAGTTTAATTCATACATTTTATCAAGCATTGCTATATCTTTCAATATTTTAACTTGATGCTTTTGAAGTTCTTTACTTACTTTGTCTACATTTACTTCTGCGCTATCATACTTAGTTTTTAAATTTGAAATTTTATTATTTGCCTTTTTAAAAATTCCTAAAAAACCACCTTGTTCTTTTTCGTCAGCTGAGAATGATTTTAAATCAGTAACTAGATTTGTAAGCATATCACCAACTTCGCCTAAATCTCTAGTTTTAACACTCTTTAAAGCGGTTTCCGAAAATCCTGCTACCTTTTTTTGAGCCCCAGCTCCATATTGCAAAATCATATTTGTATTTGTAATATCTATTTTTTCTGCAAACTCTTTTACCATTTTACGCTCAGCTTCTGATAGTTTTTCTTCTTCTGGGTCTTTTTCATTCTTTTTCATTAATAGGTCAGAATTATTTATATCATTTGTTTTTGTTTCTTCACCAAATGGGTCAAGTGTTAGTGTTGGCATAACTGGTATATCATCTAAATTATTCATTCTATAGTTCTCTCCTCTTCCTTCATAAAGTACTAATTATATACTTATATCTTACATATTTTTATCCTTCATAACTACTTAACTGTTCAAAAATAACAGAATATTTTTTATATTACAGTTAAAACTTTCCACCTGTTAATCCCTCTTGAACTAACATATTTTCTAAAACAGTAATATCTGTAGATATGTCAATAGCTTCATCCTCAAATAGAGAATCCAGTTGGTTTTCAAAAGCCACTACAATTGTACTCATTGTACTTTCAATGCTTTCCATAGTTGTTGTTATATTTTCTCTGTCTATTCCTTGTTCTTCCAATGTATGATATGAATTTAAAAGCTTTAAAGTAGTTGGAATATAATAATCCATAAATTTTTGTATCTGAATAAGTTTTGATGGGTCATGTTTTACAACATCAAATATTTTACTTGTAACATCTTCTACTTGTATAATTTTCTTGCACATTGATTCTGATTTAATATTTTCATTAGCCTCTTTTATTTGTCTCAAATAGTCCATTCCCTTTTTAATAATCATATCAGCTTCATTGCTATTCTCAACTTCATCTTCTTCAACTTCATATACTATATCTTCATATGTTGGTGGAACTCCATCTTCATTTGTCAATACAATTTGATTATTTCTTTTATCAATATAAGTATTTATAAAGTAATTTTTATCTATCATCTTTTGCACATCTTTTATTATAAATTTTAGTGATTTAGATGTACTTTCTGCAATAAGTTCTACTGGAATAATATTTTTATTACTTATGATTGTACAGTATTTTTTATAACGAGAAATTTGGTCTCCTAATCTTTTACCTTTAAAAATACAAACTCCACCTATTATTAAGAATAAAGCACATACTTGAATAGGAAGTATAACTGCCCATCCAATTATAATTGAAATAGTTGACAATACTAAGGCTGATAGTGTAAATAAGCCTACTAGACCCCATCCAACGATCTTCAAAAACTTACTTAAAAACGAATTTATTAATACAGATTTTTTAGAAAAATTCTCTGGTTTATACATGATTTATATCCTTTCATTTTTACTAATATTATTATTATATTTCAGTTTGATTATACAATTACTTACTTATTACTGTCAAGGAATTTGAAATTCTACAAATTATTTCAAATGAAGTAATAGACTTAAATGTAAGTACATTTTCTAACTAAAAATGTACTTACATTTAATGCTATACAAAAATAAGAGAACTTAATTTTAAGTAAATTTAAGCCCTCTCATTTTTTATATTTATATAATTATCATTATTTATCTCATCTATACTTAATCCAAATAAAAAATTATATTAATAAAGATTTGCAAATATCTCTCTTATTTCTTCTCTACTAAGTTCTACATAATTATTGGCAAGTAATCTCTGTTGATTGGCTATCGTACTATCAGTAAATTCATCTATCTGACTTTCTACCATTCCATACTCTCTTAGAGCTTTCTTAGTTATTAATTTGTTTAAGAATTTCTCTAATTCTCCATAAACGTCACAATTAGAGTCACATTCAAGAGCATCTGCTAAAATTTTTGTACATTGCGTAATCTTTCCATTAGGATTTTTTCTAGAGTACATCTTAAATACTTCAGTAAAGAACTGATAATTTGCTTCCCCATGTGCAACATGGAAAGCTGCACCTATCGAATAAGATAAAGCATGCACTGCTGCACAACCAGCATTTCCAAAAGCAATTCCTGCATAGTTTGATGCAAGTACAAAGTCCTTAAGATGATTGAATCTCTCTTCTTCTCCTTTATCCACAATCTTTTTATATCCATCCATAATCATTTTTATAGCCTGTAAAGAATATATTTCTGTAAATGGACTTGCTTTTGGAGATAGATAAGACTCAATAGCATGTATAAGAGCGTCCACTGAACTTGTTACAAAAAATTTATAAGGCAATCCTTTTACTGACTCTGGAATTAATACTGCATAATCTGCATAAGTTTCTTCTACTGCAAGACCCTTTTTAGTATGCTTAGATTTTAACTCTGCAATGGCTACATTTGTTACTTCACTTCCTGTACCACATGTTGTAGGAACTACCACCAATTCTTTTACTTTTTTAGGTGCTACTTCTCCTTCAAATAAGTCAATAGACTTCTCTGGAACATCAAGTGCTAATATCTTGCATATATCAACTATTGTACCTCCTCCAAAAGCGATAATTCTATTGAAATTGTATTTCTTCATTTCTTTTGTCATAGAATCTATCATTTCATCAGATGGTTCACCTGTTCCAAATTTTTCTTGGAAAATTAAATTGGTATCTATTCCAAGAGGTTTCATATATGGTTCATATATAAATTCATTTGTAATTACTAAATCATTTTTTCCTATTTTAAATTCTTCATTGAATTCTTTAAATGTATCAAAATAAAATATTTTTGGAACTACTCTAAGTGCTTCCATACTTAACACCCCTCTACTATTAATATTTCTCCTTAAATCGTTTTTCAAACTCTAATGCTAGATTTTCTCTTACACTTGGATGAGCAATATTGATTAAATTTCTTGCCCTTTCTCTAAGAGATTTCCCTTTTAGTTCTGCTATACCATACTCAGTTACAACATAGTCAATATCATTTCTAGATGTTGTTATAGGAGCACCTTCATCCACAATAGAGACAATTTTTGAAATTACTGTCCCATCTTTTTTTGTAGTTATTGAAGGCATTGCTATAATTGCCTTTCCATCTTCTCCCATAGATACTCCACGTATGAAGTCAACTTGACCTCCAACTCCACTAAATTGTCTAAGACCCATTGCCTCTGCAACTACCTGTCCCATCAAATCAACTTGTATAGCAGAATTTATAGACACCATTTTATGTTGTTTCATTATAACTGCTGGATGATTTACATAGTCTACAGGTTTCACTTCAACTACTGGGTTATTATTAGCAAAATCATATAATTTTTTAGTTCCCATTAAAAATGTAACTGTCATTTTTTCTTTATCAAAATTTTTATATTTACCATTTATAACACCTTTTTCATAGAGAGCTAGGGTTCCATCTGAAATCATTTCTGAATGAATTCCTAAATCTTTTTTATCTGTTAAAAATAACATAACTGCATCTGGAATTCCACCAATTCCAAGTTGTAAAGTAGAACCATCTTCAATTAGAGAAGCACAGTTTTTACCTATTGCTTCTTCTACTTCTCCAATCTTAGCAGGTTGCAGTTCATATAAAGGTTGTGACTTTTCAACTATATAATCAAACTCTGATACATGAACTACTTCACCATAAGTTCTAGGAAATTGGTCATTTACTTGAACAATTACTGTTTTAGCAGTTTTAATAGCCTCATAAGTATAATCAACTGATGTTCCTAGGCTACAATACCCATGTTCATCTGGTGGAGTTACCTGAGCTAAAACAACATCACATTTTAATCTTTTCTCTCTAATTAATTTTGGTACTTCATGAAAGAATGCAGGAGTAAAATCTCCATCTCCATTTTCAATTGCCTTTCTTACATTTCCACTTACAAACATTGGATTTACTCTAAAGTGAGTTTCCATTCCCTCACCAGTATATCCACCACTGCCTAGACTTACCATATGCTTAATCTCAACATTTTTATACTGTTTTGCATTTTCAATCATTGCCTCTACTAGTGCAGGAGGCTCACCTACACAATGTGCAAATACTACTGTATCCCCATCTTTAATATGCTTTACAGCCTCTATAGCAGTACATAACTTACTTTGATACAATTCTCGCCAATTCAATGAAATCACCCCATCTAACTCTTATTTAAGCCTCACAAATCGCTGATTCTATTATATTTATAGCTCTTTCTATATGACTAAAATCCCAAATTTTAATATATGATTTCTTAACTTTATATTGTTGGTAGGATGCACATAAAGTTGTGCATCCTCCAATTATAAGTAATAAATCATATTCTACATCTTCTTCTGCTACGCTAAAATCTACTCTACCATTGAAGTGCTCTTTGATTATTGCTAGAGCCTTCCCTCTTTCGTATCTAGGGTTACAGCCCCCACAAAATCTAACTCCACAGGTCATGTGTAAATTCTCCTTCTAAAATCTCTTTTTATAACTCAAACTACTACTTTATAATCATTCTTATACGATATATTTTTTCATTAATTAGTATAAGTCAATATATTTTCCCATTTATATATCAACTTTTTTATATATTAACTTTTTATAAATTTAGAGCTTTTTCTTTTTTTATTCCTGCAATTGTCTTAGCTAATTCTTTCTTCTGATTTATATTTCCTTGTCTTGAAATCATTATTCTTTGTGCCTGTGGTGAACCTGCTCCATGCATTGACTCAGTTCTATAACCAACAGCAGATGAGCCAAGACATATATTTTCTAAGAATCTTAATATTCTCATTCTTTCTTCTGTTGAAGCTACTGAAGAAGCTTTAAAATATTTATTACATACTTCACCTATTGTCATTCCACTTGTTCCAACTTTTAAATCTGACTTGAAGTCTTTTTCTGAAGGCATAGTAACCATAAGCCCACCAGCTATATCTTCTGCAAGTCTCACTATTTCATAAGGGAATCTAGTTACATTTTGTTTACATACATTTGCAAGAAGTAAATCTATTTGATAGTTTCCAGCCTCTGTCTTATGTCCTTCTGATGAACATGCTATACCACAACAATATAAGCTTTCATTAAGGTGAGTCATTTCTATTAATTTATCTTTTATATGAGAAGCTTTGTTTGCTCCATTGTAATCAGCTGCTAAAGCTGCTGCTCCTATTATTACATCACCTACTCCAACTTTACATCCACCATAACTTTGTCTATGATATCCAGCAAATCTTTCTACCAACATACCAGAGAAATCCCACTCTCCGCATAAGAAGATTCTATCATTTGGAACAAATACATTATCAAATACTACTAGAGCTTCTTGACCTCCAAACTCTTTATTTCCTAAGTCAACATCTGCTCCCTCTTCTAATTTTCTAGTATCACAAGATTGTCTTCCATAAATCATAAACACACCTTCAGCATCTGAAGGAACTGCAAATGATACAGCATAGTCTTTATCTGCTTCAGTCATGCTTATAGTAGGCATTATAAGATGTTCATGTGAATTTATTGAACCAGTTTGATGTGCTTTTGCTCCTCTTACCACTATTCCATCTTCTCTTCTTTCAACTATGTGAAGGAACATATCTGGGTCAGGTTGAGCACTAGGTGATAATGCTCTATCTCCCTTAGGGTCAGTCATAGCTCCATCAACTACTAAATCGTTTTCTTGTATATAAGTTAAGTATTTTACAAAATTATCATGATAATTAGTTCCATGCGCTTTGTCGCACTCAAATGTTGTTGAATATACCGCATTAAAAGCATCCATACCTACACATCTTTGGAAACAAGAAGCTGTTTTTTGGCCACATAGTCTTTGCATTTTAACTTTTTTTATCAAATCATCAGTACTTTGATGAAGATGACCAAATCTATTTATTTTTTCTCCTGTAATATTTGAAGTAACTGTCATTAAATCTGCATATTCTGGGTCATGTGCCAAATCATAAGTAGCTGCTACACAATTTATAGATGGTCTAATCATTGGATGGTCAACCCAATTTTTAACCTCTTCACCAAACATATAAACTTTAGTATTTAATTTTCTCAAACTTTCAATATATTGAGCTCCTGTCATTAATGCCATAATAAAACCACTCCTTCTCTTTTATAATAATTTTTATTTATGTTAATTTATAATACTTCCTTCTTTTGTTCGTCTTTCAATCTTCTAAATTCACTTCAATATTTTAAATTAAATTCATTTTTAGTTTAGATTCATTCTAAATTAAAATATATTTCTATTTTAATTTAGAATGAATACTTTTTTATATTTGAATTTTATCCCCAAAGTTCTTCATCTGTAGGTACTTCATTTTCTGGCATGTAATAAGCAATTCTAGAAATATTAATTAAATGTTTGTAATCAAGATTTTCAGAAATACTATTATTTCCCCAAGAACCACAACCTAAGGTATTTGTAGGTGCAAGACCATTAAAGAAGCTTCCTCCAGCACTTGTAGCACAACATTGATTAATTACAAATCTTGATACTTCTATATTTTCTCCTGCATATTCTATGTTCTTAATTGTATTTGAATGTATAGATACACTATGTCCTTTTCCTTCTACATTTAGATTTGCTTTTGCAATAGCTACTCCTTCTTCAAAGTCTTTATACTTATATGCAGATATAACTGGACACATTTTTTCTTTTGCAAGTATGTCTTCTTCACCTGGTCCATCTGCTTCTATTACTATTATTTTTGTATCTTTTGGTATTTCAACTCCTGCAATGTTTGCGATTGAATGAACTGATTGTCCTACTGCATCTTTATTCATAGATTTATTCACAAACATGGCATTTCTAAAAGCTTCTTTTTGTGCATTATCTCTAACTATAAATCCTTTGTTACTTTCAAATTCATCCATTATTTTATCAAACATTTCTTCTGCCACTATCACTGATTGCTCACCTGAGCAAATTATACCATTATCAAATATTCTTCCAGCTATGATTTTAGGTACTGCTTCTTTAATATCTACATCTCTGTCTATAATACATTGGACATTTCCTGCTCCTACACCAAGAGCTGGTTTTCCACTTGAATATGCAGCTCTTACCATTCCCATTCCACCAGTAGCAATTACTACATCTGCTGATGAAATTAAATTTCTCGTATTTTCTCTTGATTGTTGGTCAAGTATTTGTATTAGATTTTCTGGTGCTCCTATTTTTTCTAATTCTTCATTAATCATATCAACAGTCTTAGTACTACATCCAATTGCTTTATGATGTGGTGTTATAATAATTGCATTTCTTCCCTTTAATGCAAACATGGCATTACTCATAGGTGTAACTATTGGATTTGTACAAGGAGTTATTGCTGCTACAACTCCAATTGGTTTAGCTACTTTTGTTATTCCTGTTTCTCTATCTATATCAATTATACCAACTGATTTCTTATCTTTTAAATTATTATATATAACTTTCGCTTTACTTTTATTTTTAGCTACTTTATCTTCATATACACCCATTCCAGTTTCTTCTACTGCAAGTTTAGCTAAATATTCGGCGTTATAGTATACTACCTTTCCAACTATCTTCACTATTTTATCCACTTGTTCTTGAGTATAACATTCAAACTCCCTTTGAGCTTTTCTAGCCCTCTCAATGTATCCATTAATATATTCTTTGCTTAAATCTTCAAAGTTTTCTACTGCTTTTTCCATTTTTAATATTCCTCCAATTTATTAAATATTTTTATAATGCACTTTCAAAAGTTTCTGACTTCTTCATTGTACCTGTACTCATAAATTTACTATGCCATGATAAAGCTTCGTCTAATATATGAGGAGTTTGTTTTGCTCCATTTTGACATGCTCTATTTAGGTAATCCATAAGTTGATCTTTATAATCTGGATGAACACAATTTTCTATTATCTTAATAGCTCTTTCTCTAGGTGCAAGACCTCTTAAATCAGCATATCCTTGTTCTGTTACAATTACCATTACATCATGTTCAGTGTGGTCTACATGAGATACCATAGGTACTATTGATGATATATCACCATTTTTTGCAATTGATTCAGTACTAAATATAGTTATGGCTCCATTTCTAGCAAAATCACCAGAACCACCGATTCCATTCATCATCTTTGAACCCATGATATGAGTTGAGTTTACATTTCCATAAATATCAACCTCAATTGCAGTATTCATTGCAATTACACCAATTCTTCTAGCTATTTCTGGGTTGTTACTAATCTCTTGAGGTCTCAATATAATCTTATCTTTAAAGAAATCTATATCATTTTCAAATTTTATTAATCCTTCTGGTGATGGGCTTACAGATGTAGTTGATGCCATTGTAACTTTACCTATTCTTATTAAGTCCAACATAGAGTCCTGCACAACCTCTGTATAACAAGTTAAATTCTCAAATTCAGATTCACATAGTCCATATAAAACTGCATTTGCTACACTTCCTACACCAGATTGAAGAGGAAGTAAATTTTTTGACAATCTACCTGATTTTACTTCTTCTCTAAGAAATGCAATAATATTATTTGATATTTTTTTTGAAGCTTCATCTACAACACCCAATGGACGTGTTTTATCTTGCATATTAGTGATTACTATTCCTGCAATCTTATCTAAACCACAAGGTATATATGTCGTTCCGATTCTATCTTTAGGATGATTTATTTCTATTGGTTTCCTGTTTGGCGGATTTTCTGTAATATATATATCTGCCATACCTTCCATCTCCATTGGTTTTGCCAGATTTATTTCAACAATTACTTTGTCTGCACTTTTTACAAAAGATGGTGAATTTCCTATCCCACTAGTTGGTACAATATCTCCATTTTCAGTTATGGCAAGTGCTTCTATTATCGCTACATCCACTTTAGGTATAGTTTTATAGTTTAAAAATTGAGTAGAATGACTTAGATGCATATCTATATAATTGACATCACCTTTATTAATACTGTTTCTAAGTATTGAATTAGTTTGATAAGGAAGTCTTCTTTCAATTATTCCTGCTTCTGCCCATGCTCCATCTACTTCTGGTCCTAAAGATGCTCCTGAATATACAGTCAATTTTATCTTCTCTCCACTTTTTACCCTTTCTGAAACCGCTAATGGTACTGCTTTTGGGTAACCTGAAGGTGTGAATCCACTAAGTCCAACAACCATCCCATTATTTATAAGTTTAGCAGCTTCATCTGCATTCATAATTAAATCACATAACTTTTTATTTCTTAATCTTTCGCTTAATTCTTCAAATACTCCTTCATTATTCATAAATATCCCCCCATATAAAATCTTATTTACATTGGAAGTTTGTGTAAAACTATAACCAATATAACTTTAGTTAACAGTGCAAATGGATAGGTAGCACCATACCCTGCTGCTGGGTCATCACTATCAAGAGCATCAACAGCAGCTCCAAGACCTGGTGTTGATGTCATACCACCACAGACAGCTCCAGATAATAAAATCCAATTTAGTTTGAATACATACTTACCAACTAAAAATCCAATCATCATAGCTGTAATTCCTACTACTATAGCTACTAAAGCTAGATGCATCCCAGATGTCATAATTGAATCAACAACTTTACCACCATATCTTAATCCAACTATTGCTAAGAAAAATACTAGCCCTATTTGTTTTAGAATATTTAATACTTTTTCTTCCATTCTGAAATTTACTATACCTATCTTGCCTATATATCCAAGTATTAGAGATACAATTAAAGAACCACCAGTTGCCCCTAATGTAAAGTATCCTAATGGTCCCATGAACACGTGTATTCCTCCAACTAAATATCCGGCAAGACATGTTAAGAAAAATGTTATTATATTAAATGGAACTTCTGGTATCGTTTTACCACCAACACTATCTCTAGCTTCTTTCATTTCTTTTTCATATTTTCTTCTTTCTTCTCTAAGGTCCATTCTAAATATTTTAGGAAGGAAATTTACTCCTAAAATCACTATTAATACTCCAAAAGGATAGGCAACTGCATGCCCTATACCAACACCTGCTTCAGCATATGCGATATACTTATCTATTTGCTCTTGAGTTAGTGATGTAGTTGTAGCTACATCCAATTTTCCCTCTGGATCAACTACTTTTAATATTTCTTTTTTATCTTTTATTGATGCTTTCTCAAACTCTTTTGATACATCTTCTGCATGTTTACCAGCTGTTTCTAGAGCAGCAGCTAGACCAGGAGAACTTGTTAGTGCTCCTGTATAAACACCAGAAACCTCATATGCACTACTTCCTTTATTACTTGATAGCAAAGTCATTGCATAAGTCATAGAGCCTCCTATAAAAGTTATAAGCACTCCTAAAACTACAAATCTAGCTCCATACTTCTTAAGTACAGCTTTCATATCCTTAGCAGCCAATAAACCAACTGCTGCAACAAATATAATTAGAAAAAAATCAAAGAAATCAGAAGAAATAATTCCATTGCCCATCATGATAGTTGCTGCCTTATACCCTGCTGCTGTCTCTCCTTTTGCTATTACTGAATTTCCTAAGCTATACACAAGCCATCCAATAAATAATCCTGTAAATAACGCTCCTGACACTCCAAAATTAAACTTCCCAAATTTAATTTTTCCAAATAATATTCCTGTAATTACAGCAGCGAACATAAGGACAAAAGGGTTCATTAAAAAATCCATTAACTCAAATTTCACCAAACCACTCCCTTTCATATTTTGTTATTAAATTAACGATATTTATTAAAAAATATATCTCTCCCCTCTTTGCAAACTTTGCAAAATTATATCTTGTTATTAAATTAACATTTCTAATTAAAAAAATTTCATCCCTCTAACATTAGTTTTTTATGTTACAATTTAGTTAACAGTTAAATTACATAAATACTAATTATTTTTAGATAGTTAAATTTTTAATATTCATTGATATAACTAGGTTTTAAATAGTTGTTACCTAAATTATGTCAGCTATTATCTTTTGTTAATTTAATAATAGCACTATTCTTAATAGATTGAAAATATCAAAAACTTATGATATGATAGTTTAAAACTATTCTATTTTTCTACAATAATATACAAAACTTATATTGTTGTTAATTATATACTTGTCACTAATTACATAAATGAAAGGAACTATTAACCAATGAACATAAATTATCTATATTATTTCCAAACTGTTTGTAAATATAAAAACATGACTAAAGCAGCAGAAAGTATTCATATTTCTCAACCATCTATAACCTTAGCTATTAAAGAATTGGAAAAGGAACTCGGTTTTGAACTTTTTTTTAGAATAGGTAATAAAATAGATTTAACTCCTGAAGGTAAGATTTTCTTAGATAAGGCAATAAATTTCACGAGACAATTTGAGGATTTTCAAAGTGATGCACTAGATTTAGGAAAAAAAAGAAAAGCATCTCTAAAAATAGGAATTCCTACAGTTTTAGGTACTTTTTTACTTTCAAAAATACTACCTAGATTTAATGTAATTTATCCAGATATTGAGCTTAAAATTTTTGAAGTCCCAACCTTTGTGGGTGCCAAAATGATTGAAGAATCTACACTTGATTTTTGCATTGGTATAATTGATAGTGATATTTATGATGATATAGATTCAAAAACAATATATAAAACAGAATTATATTTAGTTACAAATCCAAAAAATGAATTAGCAAAACAGTCCATTATTTCAAACTATATGTTGAAAAATATTCCTTTTGTCATACTATCTGAAGGTTCTTATCACTACAAAATTATTACAAAAAGACTTGAGAAGGTTAAACCAAATATAATTTTACACTCAAATCAACTTTCTACTATTCGTTATTTATTAGAAAATGATTTAGCTTCAACGATACTATATAAAGAAATATTCCAGAATACCGAAAATCTCTGTTCAATTCCTTTAGAACGTGCAATTACTGCCAATATTGGTGTTCTTTGGAGAAAACATCAATATATATCTCATAGTATGAAACTTTTTATTGAATATATGGCTTCTATTCATATAAATTAATATTTCTACATATTATGTAAATACAGCATTATATATATTTTGATAAATATTATAAATATTTTTGAGTATCAGTATAACAATAAAATATATTATCTCAAAAGAATTACAATGATATACATTCATAACTTAAATATTATTATACTGATACCTTTAATATTAATTTTACCTATTTTAATACTCATATTTTTAATTGGGTTTACTTGGACAACCTAGCAAGAAACCCACGCATCCAGAGACAAAATCTCTCATCTGTGAAATAGTTCCTAGAGATGCTGTTGCTGGTGTTGTAAAATTTCTTACAATAAAAAGTACTATTAATGCTACTATACAAATCACAGTAGCTATAACAATTTGCAATTCACTAGTTTCTCCTTTTTCAATCTCTTCATCATTATTAACAGTCACTTTTTTATCATTATTTTGATAATTGTCACTTTCTAACTCAAATCCAATAGTATTTTTCACATTCATTATATTATTTTGACTTGGTACTTGACCGTTATTAGAAGAATTATCATCTATAAAAATATTTGAATATGCATCAGTATTTGTAACTTTTCTTGAAGTTCTACTTATAAAATTAGCACTTAAAAAGTATCCAAATATTGCTGCTGAAGTAGTTCTTATCACTACATCAATAGTAGTAGTATCTTGTGAGTTAACTTCATTGACAAACAATGTGTATATAGATTCAAACATGAGTATTGCCATAACAATTATAAGACATCTATCTATCAATTTAATTTTGTACCAGGCTTTTTTTATGTTTTTCATAAACTTATGTTTTTTATTCATGGATATTATCACCTCACATAATAAAATTAAGCCCTCTTTACTAAGATATGTAGAGAGAGCTTAATGGTGAGATTACAATATTATTTTGTGTAAAAAATTATATAAAAATTAAATTATTTGTCTAAAATCATCAAATCTTTAGGGAATTTAGTTAATCTTTCAGGTCCATTTTTTGTAATTAAAACAGTATCTTCTATTCTAACTCCTCCCCATCCTGGGAAATAAATACCTGGTTCCATTGTTATTATACATCCTTCTTCTATTGTTTTATCACCATAATTACCAATAAAAGGTTCTTCATGAACATCTCTTCCAACCCCATGTCCTATCCCTTGATAATAGTAATCTTCATATTTCTTAACAACTTTTCTTATTTCTGCATCTGGAATTGTAGCATGTACACCAGCCTTCATGTTTTCAACGCCAACATCTTGTGCTTCTTTAACTAAATTATAAATCTCTAATTGTTTTTCAGATGCTTCTCCAACTATAAAAGTTCTAGTTGTATCAGAAATATATCCATTGTACATAGCTCCATAATCTACAAGTACAAAGTCACCATTTTCTATAACCTTGTCACTTGGTTTACCATGAAGCAATGAAGTTTTTGCTCCTGATATCAATATAGTTTCAAATCCTATATTTTGAGCTCCATTCATTTTCATAAAATATTCTAGTTTTGTAGCTAATTCTATTTCAGTAACTCCAGCTTTTATATGTGGAACTAACTCTTCTAATGCTTTATCAGCTATTTCACAAGCTTTTCTTGTATTTTTAATTTCTTCTTCATCCTTTACATATCTAAGAGTCTCTACAATATTTTCTGTAGGTATCAATTCCCCTCCATCTTGTTCAACTAAATTTTTAAGTTCTTCATATTTATCAAATATTATATTTGTGCTTTCAAATCCAAGCTTTTTTATACATACTTTATCACACACACTTTTTACAGCTTTTGCCACACTTCTATCAAAATTATGCCAGTTTATAACTTCAAAACCTTTGCAAACATTTTCAGCAAGCTCCATATATCTACTATCAGTAACTAAAAAATTTCCATCTTTACAAATAACTGCATATGCTTCTTCATCAGGAAAGCCACTTATGTAATTTACATTTGTTTTTTTTGTTAAGTATAATGCATCAAGTCCTTTAGCTTCTAACAATTCTACTACTTTTTCTACTTTACTCATGATTTTGCCTCCAAAAAATAATTTTTGCTTTAGTTATATTATACCACTAATAATGTTATTTTTTATCTTATAGATGCTTTATTTCTAAAATTTTTTCATATGTTATTAATATTATTTATACATTTCCACTAATTTTTTACTTAGTATAAGTAACAACAAATAAGTAAAAAAATATTACTATGATAAAAGCCCATGCTATTTCTGTTTTATCAGTTATAAATATTTAATTATCTTTATATACTTACTTTGGTAATAAAAATAATATAAGTTGAGTAACAAAAATAACATATAGTTATAGCGTAGAAGGCTATAACTATATGTTATTCATTTACATGTATAATTTATATTTATTTTGCAGTGTATCCAGCCTTGATTAAAGTTTCAACAGCTAAATCACCTTTAGCATCATTTACAAGAACTATTGGCCCTGTACAACCCATACCACTTTCAGCATAGATTCCATTTTTCCATAATTCAGATACTGCATCTTCTAAGTCCATTATATCAACACCAGCTATTTGACGAGTAACAACCTCTTTATCTGGCATTTTAACTTCTACTTTTTCAGCTTTAACTTCTTTTTTAGTAAGAGAAACTATAATATCATCAAATTTTGCACTTTTAACTTTTGTAAATTCACTTCTTGCAATATTATTTATTTCTCCTTTTACAACATCATAAGCATATTTTAATGCATTAGCTACTACTGGAGAACCTGATGCTCTTGATACTATGAGTACTCTTCTATCATAGTCTTCTCCTACTCCAGGACCATACCCAAAGCCTTGAGCTTCATAGTCTCCACCTGTAGTATATGAAGAAAATACTTTCATAAATATATTTCCAGATAATGTATCAGTAACCATAACATCAGGTGCACCTACAAGTAAATCATTACCTCTCATAACACATCCACCATCTGCTCTAATTGAATCTGCAAATTCTATATCATATCCATTATCTTTTAACTCTTTTAAACATTTTTCAACTTGTCTAGCTCCATCAACATTAAGTATTCCAACTTTTGGATGTTTATTTCCCATTGATTTAGCTGTAGCAATACCATAAATAGCATTTCTTACCATTGCTTCTATTCTATTAGTAGCACTTGTTCCTGTTGTTGTTGCAAGTATCATTTCTTTTCCTTTTGCTGGAGTTATTACTCTACCTACTGTAGATACTCCTATTGGAAAATTATAATGCATAGTAACACAAGCATCTATATATCCTGAATCTAATAATTCTTCCATTTTTCCATGCATTTCTTTTTCATCATTAACTTCAACTACTTCAAGGTCAGTTTCCACTTTTGGACCAATAAGTACTATATCAAATAAGTTAGATTTTGCTAAGTGTGCACCATTAACCATGTTCTCTACACCATGTTCACTTCCAAGTGTAGTCACACCAATTCTTATTTTTTTGCCAAATTCGCCGCTTTCTATTGCATTAGCTACTTCTAAGAATACATCTGCGATTACTTTTTTTGACATATCCTCACCCCTATTCTTCTAACATATCTAATGCTAGTTTTTTCATAGATTCAGCTATTATCTTCTTAATTTCATCTTTAGATATTCCTGAAGTCTCTTCAGTAACACCTGTATTTCTTTCAGCTATAAAAGATACTCCATCAAATAAATTAGTCATTCTTCCTAAGAATAAACTACCTTTTCCAACTATCATAGCTCTATTTCTATCTCCTGTAGTTAAATCATCTATTAAAAATCCTATATAAGGAGCTCCTGATGGTATATGTCCTTGAGTTGGTGCCCATCCTGGTAATCCTTTATTAGTCACAAAATCTTTTAATTCTTTCTTCTCTAAGTCTCCACGCTTAACAGCAAGTGCACCTATCATTTTGTAGTTTGCTTCTGGAACATCTCCTGCTCCTGCTGGCTTAGTTATATCTGGATTTTGCATTTCAACTGAATATACATCAACATCTGTTATTTTTAAATTAGCTCTATCAAGACCTGAAGTTATAAGTGCTGTCATAACTGCTTGAGGTGAAGAACCAGTTCCCACTGTATGCTTACCTGTTAAATCAGTTCTTATAACTGGGTTTACACCATCATTTTCAGATACAAGTACTGCAAATCCTCCAACAACATCTTCAAGTACAGGAAGGCCTTTTTTAACATGGTCTTTAGCATTCATTCCAAGTTTAGCACTTGCTCCACCTGCTACTACCATTACATTTTTGTGTATCCCAGATTTTACTAAAGCTGCAGCTTGAATTAATGCATGTGTTGGTGCTGCACAAAATCCTCTTGTATCAGAACCAGTTGCGTTTTGAAGTCCAGCTATTTCAGCTATTGATTTAGCAAAGTTTCCTCCACCTCTTTGGTTTATATCTCCACAAGCTTCTTCTGAACACTCAATAACATAATCTATTTCAGCAGGGTCTATTTTACTATGTCTTAGCATTTGAATAGCAGATAAAACTCCAGATGCTTTTACTACTAAATTTTCAAACATTGTATGAGCATTTAAGTTAACATCTACGTCATGTGCTCTTTTTACATAGCCAACGAATTTTCCATCATGGTATAATCCTTCTGCTATGTGTGTTGCTACTAATTCCTTACCTTCTTCTATATCATCACCCTTTAATTTTCCTACAAATGGTGCAATTTCAGGGTAGTTATTTTCGATTTTTGGTTTTACTTCATCAATAAATTCTTGCGATAACTTTACTAAGTCAAATGCATCACTTATTTGCATTAAAGCTATAAACTCATCTTGAGGCATTATTTCACCAAATTTACCATTTCTAGTTCCCTCAACTTTTTGTTCACACCATGGCATTGGCAAATCTCTTAATTCTTCTGGTCTTCTGTTTCCTATGTAAACTTGATTTGGCATGTAGTTAACTACATCCTCATAACTTCTTATATGATTACCTACTTCTTGTAAAAATTCTGAATCTGGATTTGTTGCTCTTTCAACTGTACAAGTACTTCCATTTTGCACTATCATATCTGGAGTATGAATAAGTACATAGCCTGCCCCTTTTAAAACTGGATAAGTCATTTTGTGCACCTCCATAAATTTTATGAACACCTAATTTTAATTTCATTAAAGACTTCAATTATTATATTTTTATTTTATTGTATATTTTATTTTATTCTTTTTTTATGTATTTTGGTATTTTTTAAGATTTCATGAATGAATAACTCACATTTACCCATTCATGAAATCTATATTATTTTTTTGTGTATAGTTATTTTTTATTTTTAGTGTGTGTTTATATTTTTATCTATATAATATATGTGTATGTTATTTTTATTTTTCAAATACTGTTTGACCATCTACTTCTGTAGTTAAAGCGTTTAATGCTTTTTCTACAAGGCCTCTTCTTAGGGCTTTTTCTTCTGTAGGGTCAAGTGCTGGATTTCCAAGTGGATGAGGTATTGCTATAGTTGGAACTATTCTGTTAGCCCCTACTGTTAACGAAATAGGTACTACTGTACACATATGAACTACTGGAAGTCCAGTTTTTTCTATTTCTTTTACCATCGTTGCACCGCAACGAGTACAAGTACCTCATGTAGAAGTTAAGATTACTGCATCTACACCATCAGCTACCAACGCTGCTCCAATTTCAGAAGCATATTTTTTAGAGTTTGCAACAGATGTACCATTACCTACAGTTGTGTAGAAAGTTTCATGTAATTTTCCTATTACACCTTCTTTTTCTAAGTCTCTAAGAACATCAACAGGTAATACTCTATCTGCATCTAAATTTGCATATACTGGGTCATATCCACCATGTGCAGTTTCATAAGTTTCTTCTGTTAAATCCATAACTCCTGCTAAAGAATAAGTTCCATATTTAGAAGCTGAAGAAGATTCTATTCTATCTGGATTTCCTTTAGGAACTATACCACCAGAAGTAACTAAAGCTATTTTGCATTTTGATAAGTCTTTTACAGGATTACTTGGGTCAACTCTATCAAAATTTGGCATTGGATATTCAGTTTCAAATGACTCGCCTTTTATTTTCTTAATTAACATGTCAACAGCTCTCTTAGAACCTCTGTCTTCATGGAAGTAGTTAACTCTTATTCCTCTAGCTATGTATCCTTCTTCTTTAGGAGTTCCAATTTCTTCACCTTTAGCAAGTTTTATTGCAAGTTTAGCTATCTTAGGAAGTGCTTTTCTCATACCTGCTGCAGAATCAGAAGTTTCTACTACATAAACATCCTTTTTGAACATATCTGCACCTGGATTTTCAATGTACATACCTGTTAAAGCTGGTATACTTAAAGCATCTTTTACAACTTTAGTTATTGTTCCAGCAGCAACCCCATATCTACCAGCATTAAAGGCAGGCCCAGCTATAAAAAGTTGTGGTTCAAAACCTTTTATCATTGCTAAAACTTCTTCACTTGCGCTATCTATATTTTCATTGAAATAACTGTCTCCGCACACTACTGTACCAACTACTTCAATATCTTCACCTAATAATTTATCAAGTTGTAAACTTATTGGAGGTAAAGTTTCTGCCACATGTGGCTTAGTATCAGCTTTTTCTTCTCCACCTATACCAGCAAAGAACTGATTAATATAATGTACTACTCTTAGTTTTCCCATCTCTTAGTTTCACCCCTTTTGCTTTTAGGCATTAAAATTTGCAAAATTCTTCTCTTATACCAGACATTTCTTCTGCTATTTCTTCAACTTCTAAAACCATTTCCATCATACTTATTTGATCTTCATATACAGTTTCATCAAATAATTCTTTCATTTGTTCCTCTACAACATGGTAAACACTTAATCCTAAAGCAACTCCAGCAAGTGGTCCAGCGAAAGTTGGATCCCCCGCAGTTACTGTTTCGGCTGCAAGACCTGCAGCTTCGGCTTCAGCAGCACCTAGTAAAATCACAACATTTTCAGCTCCGAATTTATCAGCAGCTTCTTTAACTCTGTTTTGATTTTCTAAGTCCATAGCCCCAGCAGCTGTTCAGACAAAGCATTCTGTAGATGAGAAAACAACCTCTGCTCCTTCTACTGTTTTTACACATTCTTCTATTGCAGGTCCTGGTATACCATCACGGTCACCTATTATAAGAACCTTTTTATTACTAAGTAAACTCATAATAATCCTCCTCATTATATTTCTAATTATTTATATATCCATAACATTCATTATGTTTTGATAGATTTATTTACAATCTTTTTAATTGATATTACTCAATCATGATATTACTAAATCGTTTAATGAAATAACTCTTAATATCCTTTAGCAGTTAAATGACCAAATCCTGTTTCATTAGTTGCACCTGTTATAGCTTGTATTTCAACTTCAATAGTTCCATCAGCTTTTAAACTTCCATCAGAACCACCAGCTATTACATCTACTACTTCTAAGTGTCCAATTACCTTATCTAACTTAGGAAGTACTACAACTTGGTTAGCATTTCCACCTGTTACAACAGCATCTGCTCTTACATCTGCATCTGCAAGTGATTGAGAACCTCCATCACGTCCAGCATATTCATCTGTAACTATAACTGTTTTTACACCTTGCATTTCTATTTTTTTGCAGTTCATTATAAGGTCAGTATCTGGATTTCCAAAACCTTCTTGTGAAACTATAACTGCGTCTAATCCTAAGTATTTACATAACTTAGAAGTCCAGTTTGAAGATCTTTCTTTATCTGCTAGGTAAACATTTTCATTAGTTATAATTACACCTACAAAATTTATATCTTTACCATGTCTTGCATATAAGTCTTCAACAACTCCATTGTTTATATGAACATAACTTGGATTTTTATCACATGCAGAAACACAGTTACCACTTACAATTGCTCCGTCCATTAATTCTGTTGGATATAATAAAGTTGGTACTATTTGTTTTGCATCTACACCATATACATAAGTGTCATGTAATAATCCTTGAGTTTGAAGCATGTAAACATATCCTACTTTTGGAAGTTCTGGATACTCTTTTATTGACTCAAGAAGAGGTTTAGTTTCATACACTGAAACTTCGTCTGGAGTAAGATTTCTTGCTGCTTCTCCTAAATACATTGCTGCTTTGAATCCTATCATTCTAACAGCTTTCTCATGAGCGTATTGTTTTAAACCATCAATAGGTTCAGCTACTACTACTACATTATTTAATTTAGAAAATGGAGTGTATTTAGCCCCTTCTCCAGTCATATCTACTATACCTTCTTGGAAACCTACTATCTTTCCAGTAGTTACAACAGCTACACCTTTTAAAGCATGAGTTTTTCCTTCTCCTACAGTGTCAACCTTAGACATGATACCTGGGAATATTCCCCCATTACCTTCAACTTTTACTCTTGGCTCAATAACATCTTTTACAGGTGTTATTCTTATGCTTTCACCTGGACGAGCTAATTCTATATCTATAGACTTAATATGCTCATCTCCACCAATTTCTTGTAGCATCTCTTGCTTATTGATGTATAATACTCCATCTTTCACTTCTGTTACATCACCAAATTGAATATCTTTTATAAAGATTTTCCCTAATTCAAGACGCATACTTGCACCTCCTGTTATTTAATTTTGTATATATGCATTTGAGTTTTTCTCAAAGTTATATCAATATTTTCTAACTTATTTTAAAGATGTTTTCATATTGTGTTTTTATGTCTTGATATTTGTTTTATTACTAAAAATTCTTTATCGTAAAAAAAATATTTTATCCAAAATTATTTTTTTAACAAACTAAGACATAAAAATCCTTTTTATTTTACTTCTAGACTTAAATCGATTTTTTCTTTATTTTTGTTAATATTGTATCAATATATTAAAGATATTTTTTAATCATATCTTCTATATTAGTAATTGTAGCATCATCCTTAGTAACTTCGTCTACTTTTTCTCCATCTTTGTATATAGCCATAGTTGGAAGTCCTAATACTTTTTGTTTTATCGCTAATCTTCTAGCTTTTGTTGTATCCATTTTACAGAATTTTATTTTATCCCCATAAGTTTCAGCTAATTTATGAACATCTGGCATTAAAGCTTTACAAGGTTCACAACCTTCACTCCAGAAATCAACAAATACAAAACCTTCTGCGTTTAAAACTTCTTCATCAAAAGTACTTTTATCTAAATCTAACATTTTCATGTTCCCCCTTGAAATTTTTATTTTATTTTAATATTTTAAATATTATTCATTAACTTTACTTTATAGCTTTTTAGTTTTCAAACTTTTCATCAATATATTTTTCAGCTACTATAGATGCAATTGCTCCATCGTTAGTTGCAGTTACAACCTGTCTTAGAGTCTTAGATCTGCAATCACCTGCTGCAAATACACCTGGTATATTAGTTCTCATGTCTTCATCAGTTATTATGTAACCTTTTTCATCCATATCAACTTTGCCTTTGAATAAATCAGTTTGAGCATCTAATCCAACGAAAACAAATACTCCCATTGTTCCATCCTCTTCATCTGCAAAGTATTCATGAGTTTCTCCAGTAACTTTATTCTTAAATACAACTGATTCTAATATTCCATCACCTTTTATTTCTTCTATTACTGTATCTAGTAAAAACTCTATCTTTGGATTAGCCTTTGCTTTTTCTTCAACACTTTTAGCGCATCTAAATCCTTGTCTTCTATGTACAATTGTTACTTTTCTAGCAAACTTAGTTAAATACATTGCTTCCTCTAATGCACTGTCTCCTCCACCTACAACAAAGACTTCAAAGTCTTCAAAGAAATCTGCATCACAAGTTGCACAATATGAAACCCCTTTACCAGTAAGTTCTTTTTCTCCTGGGCAACCAATTTTTCTTGGTGTTGCTCCTGTTCCTATTATTACTGCTTTTGCTCTATATTCTGCCTTTTGTCCTTTTAAAACTTTTATATCTCCATCTAGTTCAGTATCTACAATGTTGTCTCTTAACATTTCTGCTCCGAACTCTTTACATTGCTCAACCATTCTAGCTATTAGACTTGGTCCTGTTGCATTTGGAACTGACCCTGGATAATTTGCAATTTCATGTGTTATTACAATTTGCCCACCAGTCTTATCTTTTTCTAGGATTAGAGTTTTCAACTTTGCTCTTGCTCCATAAAGACCTGCTGCAAGCCCTGCTGGTCCTGAACCAATTATTACTAAGTCATACACATTTTCCATTTTGACTTATCCTCCCCAATTAAATTTCTTAATTTTTATTTAATATTAAATCAGATTTAATATTTATGCTATTTTAATAACTTTTTAACAAATTCATTTATTCATACTGCATTCTTTGTATTGTATTATAAAATATGTCATAATCGATTACTCTAAAGTCATCTTGAACGCTTTCTGTCCATGCTGGAGTCTTTTTATTATTCTGAAATTTACTTGCAGTTATGATTGCTTCTTCAATTAAGGTTAAAGAGTTTATATCCAAACGATTTCCTTGTTTTAGTATAACTGTTCTATAAGGTGTCTCATTTGGTTTTACACTCCCATATAGTGGATGAGATAAAAGTTCATATCCTTCATGTATCAAATCTCTACTTGTTTCTAAGATTCCAATATAAGTTGTATCTTTAAATAAAACTTCTCTGTCTTGAACTTCTTCTTTTACTTTTGGATTATTTGTGATTATTATCATTTTTTTACTCTCTTTCAAATTTTTATTTATTGCTCGATAAATAAAAAACAGGAAAAACAAATCTCCCAATTTGTCTTCCCTGTTAAAATCATTTTCAGAGACCCGTCCAAGTACAGTCATCTTTACCTGAGAATTTCATTTAATCTTCTGGGTATGTAAGATTAAATTTGTCCCTTCGGTCGCTTTTTATAAAGCAGTCTCCCATACTCTTCCCCCGGATTATTATATTTTCAGAAAATTGAAAAGTTAGCAATTTATCTTTTTATTTTTATAAATAGCTTTTTTCTATCTCTGTTGACTTAAGTATATAAACATTCTATAAAATTTGCAATAGTTTTTTTATATGTATTTTGTATACATTTTTACTTTTTTTTCCAAATGTTGATATTACATATTTCCTGTATTTTCTTTTTTTTTTAAGTACAAATCTTTTTTGGTTTATTATTTCATATTGATTAAAAACATAATCATTTTTGTAAGAAAGATATATGTTTTTAATTCTTAAGCTGGGAGAACAAATTTCTCATAATTTTTTACAAATTGATGTCATTTATTTCATCAAACCATGATTTCACATCACCTATAACAGATTTTATACAATCATTGTCAAATGGAGAATATAGATTTCCTATACTTACAATATCTAAAAATGACTTTGTTCCACCTACTTTACAGATGTTTATATAGTCATTCCATCCAGAGTCTTTGTTTTTAATCATTTTTTTCCAAAATTGTAATGCACAAATTTGAGCTAATGCATAATCTATATAGTAAAAAGGATTTTTAAATATGTGACCTTGTTTAAACCACCAGCAACCTCGTTCTAAAAAAGAATTATCATCATACTTTCTATGTGGTAAGTATTTTTTCTCTAAAAACCTCCATATTTCTTTTCTTTTTGATTTGTCAATATTAGGATTTTTATAAATATAATGCTGAAATTCATCAACAACTACTCCATAAGGTATAAATTTAATTGCAGATGATAAATGAGTAAACTTGTATTTATCTGTGTCTTCCTTAAAAAATAACTCCATCCATGGCCATGTTATAAATTCCATACTCATTGAATGAATTTCGCAACTATCCAGTGTAGGAAAATTAATCTCTGGCATTTCAATCCATCTGGACATATACAATTGAAATGCATGACCTGCCTCATGTGTCAATACATCTATATCATCAGATGTTTGATTAAAGTTAGAAAAAATAAATGGCGACTTGTAGTCTGGTATATAAGTACAGTACCCACCAGCCCCTTTTCCTTTCTTTGTTTCTAAATCCATAAGTTCGTTTTCTAACATAAAATTAAAAAATTCACCAGTTTCTTTAGATAATTCAGCATACATTCTTTTTCCATTTTCAATTATGTATTCTGAATTGCCCTTTAACGTTGGATTTCCTGTTAAAAATTCTAAGCCTTCATCTATGTAACTCAAAGATTCTAGACCGGTTCTCTTAGCTTGCTTTTCATAAAGTTCATCAGCCAGTGGTACAATATATTTTAATACTTGTTTTCTAAAATTTTCAATCCTATCTTCTCTGTAATTACTTCTCATCATTCTAATATATCCAAGCTCTACAAAATTTTTAAAACCTAGTTTTTTTGCTATTTTATCTCTCAGTTTAACTAATTTATCAAATATATCATCAAATTTAGGTTCATTTTCTTCAAAGAAATTATAATATGCCTTATTCGCTAATTCCCTTGTTTTTCTAGACTTAGAACACATAAACATTCCCATTCCAGATAAGTTTCTCTCTTCTCCTTCAAACATTATCTGTGCAGATGCTAAAAGTTTAGTATACTCTGAACACAATTTATTTTCTTCTTGTAATTCCTTTATTATCTCTTTAGAAAAACTTTTTAAAGAATAATCCACTATTGTAAAAAATTGTTCTCCAAATTCTTTTTTTAAATTAGATTTAAATTTAGAATTTACTATAACATTATAAAAATATGAATTTAATTCTTCATATAAAGGCATGTATTCGTCCCAATATTTTTTTTCCTCTTGATAGAGTTTATTAAGAGTATTTATACTGTATCTTATAGATGCTATGTTTGACAACGTTTCTATTTTATTTCTCAAAAAATTAATTTTATGTATATTTTCTTGTTGTTCATCATAACAACAAGAATTATCTATTTCCTCTACACACTTTAAAAACTCTTTTTTTATACTATCATAATTTGGTCTTTCATACTTAAACTCTGAAAACTTCATTTAAAACTCTCCTTTATAAATTTTGTTCTTTATTTATAAATATAGTTTTATATGCATTACATGCTATTATTTACATGTATTACATACTACTATGACTTTATAAATTATTATTTTGAGTAATATTTACATTATAATCATGTTGAATAATAACATATGATTATTGTAATTACAATATTTTATAGAATAAAATTAATTACTATACAAACTTTAATAAAGCTTTCATATAAAACTATTAACCTTTATAGTATAAGCTTATCTCTACATCAAAATGCAAACGATGCCATTTTTTATAGTTAACTTTTATACACTCATAAAAGATACAATTTTACATAAGTATGTTATATAAGTAATAATTTTATCAAAAAATTAATACTATTAAACTTTCTAAATTGCTTATCTCTTGGTATAATAATATACACATTAAATTTTCTACTGAAATTTTGTTCAACACTAGTTGTGTCAACGTTTTCATTAGGAAATTGAGGATATAAATTACTGGAGGTTGATATGTACAAATTAATCGCACTAGATATTGATGGAACAATATTAAATACAAAAAGAAAAGTTACTCCTGAAGTATTTGAATCTATTCAAGAAGCAAAGAAAGCTGGAGCTAAAGTAGTTATAACAACAGGTAGACCCCTTCCTGGTGTCAAAGGACTTTTAAATCAATTAAATCTAACAGATGAAGGTGATTATGTTATATGCTTCAATGGAGCTATGATTCAAGAGGTTAAAAGTGAAAAAATAATACATAATGTAGAGATGACTTTAGACGACTTTGATTTTATATACAACAATGTTTGCAAAAAATATAATACCAAAATACACATAAATACCATGACAAATTTAGTTACTCCAAACGAAATTCCTGGTAAGTACACACTTCATGAAGCTAAATTGAATGATATAGAAGTTAAATATATACATAAAGATAAAATTGATAAATCTATTAAAATCTGTAAGGTTATGATAGTTGATGAACCAGAAAGATTAGAAGAAATTATAAAACAACTTCCTAAGAATTTATTCAATAGATATACTATAGTAAGGTCTGCTCCCTTTTATTTAGAATTTTTAGGTAAAACTACTAATAAGGGTACTGCACTTCAAACATTATGTAATAATCTAAATATACCTATAGAAAATGCTATTGCTGTTGGTGATGAAGAAAATGACCAACATATGATAAAATATGCAGGGCTTGGTGTGGCTATGGGAAATGCACGTAGTAGCATAAAAGAAATTGCTGATTATGTTACTGATACCAACAATGAAAATGGAGTTGCAAAGGTTATAAACAAATATATACTTAATAAAGCTATCTAAATATCTATAAAAACTAAAAATATCCCTTTAGATTTAAATCCATCTCATATATATGTTAAATACTAATAGTGTATATTGTATGGATATTTTGTCTAAAGGATATTTTTAGTTTTTGATAGGTACATTCCTATACTAATACTTTTTGTTCAAGTTTAAATATTTTATACGATTCTACTATTGCTTCATTAATGTCCAAGCAATATATATCTTCATCATCTGATAATCCAGCTTCTTTTGTCCATGCATCAAAATCATTCTTCGTCCAGAAGAAATTCATTACATTTCAGCAACTTGCTGCCCAATTTGAATGCTTATCAAGGTTTATATGAAGCACTCTTAAATCTGGATTGTTTACATATTCAATTTTTTCATCTTTTATAAATATTTCTATTTCTTTACCTGTGGCACTACAAATAGAATTTATTCTTACATCTTGATTAAATGTGCAAGAAGTTCCTATTGCATCTATAGCACACATTGCACTGAAGCTTCTATTATCACTTAATGTAACTTTATGATTAGTAGGTAATGCTGATACTGGATATATAAAATTTATGCTATCTCCATCAACAACCATTATATTTTTATCAATAAAATGGTTCAGTGTAGTTTCTAGATATTCTTTTTCTAAGCTTAAATTTATACTTATATGTTCAATTACTTCTTTAAGTGTAACACTAGAACAATTATCTATTATCATATCCATAATAGATATTCTTATCTTTCGTTGTGTGTCATTTAAACTATTGTATTTTTCTATTTGACTCATTTCTACTCCTCTTTAAACATCATAACATTTTGACAAAATGTCAGTTAATTTATTCTTATATTCTTCATATTCTTGGCTCCCTCTAGCCCTAGGTCTTGGAATGTCTATATTTATATCGTCAAGAATTCTTCCCTTATCCCTTGACATTACTATAACTCTATCACTCATATATACAGCTTCATCAACATCATGAGTTACCATTAATGCAGTTATTTTCTTTTTTGTCCATATTCTTTCAAGTTCTTCTTGTAAGTTTTGTCTCATTTGAAAATCAACTGCTCCTAGTGGTTCATCCATTAATAATACTTCAGGATTACAGGCTAAAGCTCTTATCATAGCAACTCTTTGTTTCATTCCTCCAGACAATTGATGAGGAAACAGATTTTCTTTCCCTTTTAAATCAGACATAACCAAAAGCTCTTCCAACATTTCTTCTCTCTTTTCTTTCGGTATTTTCTGCTGTTTCATAGGAAATAAAACATTGCCCCTTATAGTCTTCCAAGGAAATAGAGCGTAGTTTTGAAATATGAAAGCTCTATCTATACCTGGTTTTTTAACTATTTTATCATTTATAAAGACATCTCCACTTTCTGCCTTTTGAAATCCACCTATTATAGTAAGTAAAGTTGTTTTTCCACATCCTGAGGGTCCTAAAAGACAAACAAATTGACCATTTTCTATATCTATACTTATATCTTCCAAAACCTTTGTATGTATTTTGCTATTTACAAATGTTTTATTTATATCTCTCACACTTAATTTCATTAATCTGCAAACCTCCATCTACAAAGGATTTTATTTATAAATTTTAGTACTCTATCTATTATAAATCCTATTAAAGCTGCAAATATCATAAGCCCAATTAATACATCTGTATGCATCAATGTCTGAGCTTGTACCATGGAGTAACCGAGACCGGCACTCGTAGCTATGAACTCGGCTCAGATAACAGACATCCATCCTGTACTTATGGCAATTCTTGAACCAGTCAATATATCTGGAAGAGATGCTGGTACTATTACATTTGCAAATATTACAATTGGCGATGCCCCCATACTTCTAGCTGCATTATAATAATCCTTTGATATTGCTCTTACACCTTGAATAGTATTTAAAATTATAGGAAAAACTCCTGAAAAAGCTATTAAAAATATTGTTGGACCATCCCCTATACCAAACCATACTATTGTAAGAGGAACCCACGCCATTATAGGAACTTGTCTTACAGAATCTACTACTGGAGATAAAAGCTTTTCAAAAGTCTTAGAAAATCCCATAATAAATCCTATTGGAAGTCCAAACAATAATGCATACATAAATCCTTTAAGCACTCTTTGCAATGTTATAAACAGATTAGTCACTGTCTCTACATCTGTCACACAGTAAAAGAAACCTTTTATTACATCTACTGGCATTGGGAGTAATAAAGAACTCCCTATATCTTTTGCTGCAAAATGCCAGACTAAAAATATACTAACTAAAAGTATTATTTTATATAAAATGTCCATACTACTTTTAGATTTTTTCTTAGCTATTGTATCTCCTCTATCTTTAGAAATTTTAATTTCCAACTTCTTATTTCCTCCATATCTATATTTCTTATATTCTTATACTCTTTTAATGCTTTTTTAAATATAGTTTCTTTCCTTAAATTATCAACACTTTTATTGTATAGTTTTATAAAATCACTATACGACTTGCTTTTCTCAAACTCCTTATTCACAACTAATACATAGGTATCATAGTCACCTAATTTAGCTGTAGATTTTTTTTCGCCTTCTAATCCAATTGCTTTTATACAGTCTATTACAACACCATCTACTAAATTACTTTCTAGCCCATATGCTAGTGCTGTCCCTAATAATGGAGAAACTTTTATATTTTCATAGTATTTTTTTACTAATTCAGATTGATAATTTCTATTTTGAATTATTCCTATTTTTTGAGGATTGTTCTTCTTTAATAAAAATATATCTGAATTTTGAACTACTGTACCAACAATTTCAAACTCACTAGTTGCATTTATATACTGTTTTGCTGCATCTTTACATATGATTGCTATATCTATTTCCTCTGAACTCAGAGCCCATTGCATTGTACTTGCTCAGCAATCATTAATTGTAAAAGTCTCCATTACATCACTTACTTTTATGCTTTCAAAGTAATCTTTGTTTATCATATAATTTATTACAAAACCAGAGGTATCATCAGATACCCCTATTCTTAATTTTCCTTTTATTTCTTCTTTATCTTCAAAATTAAAAAATATTATAAATATACTTCCTAAAATAATGACAAAAAGTATTATTATATTTTTTATTCTCTCCATTTATTTATAATACCTTTGCTTTCCAATCTTCATAACTCATACCTTCTGGAAATTTGGGATTAACTTTTTCTTTTATAAACTTATCAAAGTCATCTGCCCCACAAGAATCTAATAAGCTTGTATCAATTGTATCTTCATATTTAGGTATCTCATCTAATGCCTTTAAATCTTTATACATTTGTAAATTGTTTTTGTATTCTTCTCCTGTAACTTTCCAAGTAAGCGTTCTACCTTCTCCAACTGTCTTTTTATAAATAGTTCTAAGTGCAACTTCTTCTTCTACATTATAATATTTTGCAAATATTTTAGCTGCTTCTGCTGGATTTGTATATATATATTCTATTGCTTTAGTATGAGCTAAAACCAATTTTTTTGCTAAGTCTGGGTGCTCTTTTATAAAGTTTTTATTTAATGAGAATGAACAACAGTTATATTCTTTATTATTAGCTTTTTCTTTATATTGAGTTGATGCTATTATTTTTCCTACTCCATCATTTTCAGCTACAGAACCCCAAGGGTCACAAGATGTAAATGCTTGTATCTTTCCAGTTTTAAGAGCTAAATATTTATCTTTATCTGAATCCATATTTACAACTTCATATTTTGATGGGTCAGTTGGTAAACCTGTTTCTGGACCATAATCACTTATCCATAAGAAATCACTCATATCTGTTGCAATTTTTTTGCCCACTAAATCCTTAGGTTCTTTTATATCATTTGAAACTATTAAATATTCAGACCCACCAGTGTGATTATTTGCTGCTATTGTTATTGGTGAACCTTTAGGTATAGCTCCTACTAGACCCTTTGTTCCTATATAACCAGCATCCATCTTACCTGCTGCCATGGCTTCAGGAACTTTACCATTCCCAACAGTTTTTACATTAAGACCTAAATCTTTATATATTCCTGCTGCTTCTGCTACTGGTCCAGCTGTCATATGGTCACAATTATAATACCCTACTGTTATCGCATAATCATCTTTTCCAGCTTTTTTCCCCTCTTCCTTTGGTTTACTGCTACATCCAGTTAATATAAATGCCCCCACTGCACTAACTAAGATTAATGCTTGAATCTTTTTAGATACTTTCATTTCAATTTCCCCTCTTTTATGTATTATTTTTATTTTTAGCAACACTTGTCCATATCTTCTCCAAATAAAGCGACAAGTTTTTTACCCTCTACTCTATAAATAGCGTATCCTACATTGCCATTTTTAGAACCTGACACTATTACTTCTATTGGTAGCTTCTCATCAATATTTTTAAAAGTTATAGTTTGATTCTCTATAGGTGCTGGTATTGGTTTTGTTATATAATGGCTCTCCTCATCAGAAACTACCACTGCCATTTCATTTGAATTATTACCTTTTTTATATATAACTACTAAATCTTTTTTTCCATCATTATTTAAGTCTTCTTCAGCACAGGTTATTATATCTTCCTTATGATTTTTCTTGAAATATGTTAATGTTTCTTGATTTACATTTGGAATAGAGTCATTTTGTTTAAGGTTATCATCTACTACCCTTGATAAGACTATTAATGCAATTACTACACATGATATTATAACTACCTTTTTAAGCATGATTTCCTATGACCTCTTTCATCTTTGGTATTACTGCTTTAAGTGCAAATAAAATAATCAAAATAGTGCATATATATTCAAAACTATCTGGTATATTTAACATTAGTTTATTTGCTAATTGTATTGAAGAATTTGTTGTCTCTAAATTCACAGTATTGTTGTTTGCCAAAAGTAAATTGGTTATATAACCTATTATTATTGAACAGAGTGTTAGTGTAACTGAATATATAACAACAGTTCTTTTTCCAATAAGTTTACACATACTTATAAGTTCTGGTAAGTTTGTCGCTGCACCAGCTATCAAAAATGTTATCGCTATCCCAGGAGATGCTCCACTTGCAACAAGGGCTGCTATAAATGGAATATGTCCTACAGCACATACATACATAACACATGCAAGTATTGATATACTTCCAAGAGATAGTAAACCTGGATTTCCTAAGTATTTTTGAATTATACTATTTGGAAAAATTGTTGTTATAAATCCCGCAAAAAGCATTCCCATTATTACATATTTACTAATAGTAAGTGCTAACTCTCCAAAGGACCATTTAAGCCCATCAACCATATTTTCTATAAAGCTTCTCTTTTCTTCTTCTAATTCTATAGCTTCTTCATCTGAGTCATTTTGCAAAAATAATTCTTCTTTTCCAAAGGTATTCCCCAAAACTCCTACTAAAAATGGTACTAAAAATCCAGATATAAGATAAATGATTGTAATTTTAGGTCCCAAAAGACCTAAACAAAGAACTACAGCTATTGGATTTATTATTGGAGTTGATGTCATAAAGGCAAGTACTGGCCCTAAGTATGCTCCCGAATAATACATACTTATGCCCAATGGTATTACGCCACAACTACAAATTGGTAAAAACATTCCTGAAATAGTGCTTTTAATCAGAGAAGAAAACTTCTTATTTCCAAGTTGCTTTTGAAACCTTTTTGGCGTTAAAACATTGTGAAGAACTCCTGCCAATATAAAACTTATCATAAGCCATCCTGATGCTCCATTTAGTGTAACTATAGAAGCTACCACAGTGTTTTTCACTCCACTTAAAACAATTTCTAATATATTCATTTTTACTGCTCCTAATTTTTAAACTTTTAACTATTATTTATAGCTTCTACTATTGCCTTTTCAATGGTATCTTTGTTTAATCTATCATACTTCTTTTTTTGGTTTATTATTAAGGTTCCTTTTGTTATGATTCCATACTTCTTGACATATGAGAAATCTTTACCTGCTTGGTAAAGTTTTACTTCTAACTTGTTAGTATACTTCTCAGAAATTTTTTTTATAAACACTCCATGCTCATCACAAGATGGTCAAGTATTTATGAATTCAACTAAAATTTTAGACATTTGTTCATCCCCTACTCTAAACAATTTATCTTTTACTTAAAATAATCCACAGAAAAATTTTTTCTATGGATTGTATTCCGCAAGATTTTATAATGTTATAACTTGGTCTACACCTGCACCACCTAAACAAGCATATAAATTTGGGAAACATCCAATTGTAGCTCCATCGACCAAATTATCCTCTATCCCTCTTTCTATAGCACACTGGTCACAAGCCATTATTATCATATCTGTCTTTTCATGCAATTTACTTAATCTTTCTCCCACTGGGTTACCTTTAGACAAAAATAAGGTATTATCCATAAAGAAAAACATACCTAGGACATCTACTCCATGAGTTCCTTGTTCTAATTGTGGTATTATCATTTTGTCTAGAATTTTATGTGAGTTAGTACTACTAAAAATATAAGCTACTTTCATTTTTATTCCCCCTATACTTTTTATCTAAATTTTATACAAAATTTTACATATGTAATTATATTATAAGTTTATTCGTATTTATCTGTAAAATAGATAATAACAATATTATCCAATAGAAATATAGTGTTTTTCTATATTTATTCAATTATTTTTTGATTATTTCATCATTTTGGTTAACTTTAATAAATAAAAAATAGATTACTTAAATTTATCTAGCTTATTTAAGTAATCTATTTTAATTATTTATCACATTATTAAATTAAATCTGTTCAATACTTTTTTATTAAATTTATTTTAGTCCTGTCTTATATATTTCTTAAGTTTTTCATACTTATATCAAGTGCTTTCACTGAGTGTGTAAGCGCTCCCACAGAGACAACATCAACACCAATTTTTCCTATAGATTCTATTGTATCTAAATTTACATTTCCAGAAAACTCTACAACTGCTCTCCCATTTATCATTTCTATAGCCTTTTTTGCTGTCTCCAAATTCATATTATCTAACATTATTATATCTGCTTTAGCTTCTATAGCTTCTTTTACCATTTCTAGAGTTTCCACTTCTACCTCTATTTTTCTGACAAAAGATGTGTTTTTTCTAGCTAATTCAACTGCGTTTTTGACGCCACCTGCAGCTCCAATATGATTATCTTTAAGTAATATTCCATCAGATAAATTAAATCTATGATTGCATCCTCCACCTACTTTTACAGAATATTTGTCTAAAATTCTAAGATTAGGTATTGTTTTTCTACTATCCAATAGTTTAGTATTTGTACCTTCAAGTTTTTCCACATACATACTTGTAGCAGTAGCTATTCCGCTCATTCTTTGTAAATAATTTAACGCTACACGTTCTCCCACAAGTAAGTTTCTAGTATTTCCAGTTAATACAGCTATCTTTTCTGCATTATTTACCCTATCGCCATCATTTTTATACAACTCTACCTCTACATCTCCAAGTATTTCAAAAACCCTTTTAAACACACCTAAACCCGCTATTATACCATCTTGTTTACAAATTAAATCTACAGTAGACTTAGAATCTTCATCTACAATAGAATTAGTTGTTATATCCTCACTTGGAACATCTTCTATTAAAGCATCTTGTATCATTTTATCAATAATCAAATAATTCATCGCCAAAATCCTCACTTGTTCTTTCTATTTCTTTTATAACTAATATTTTATTCTCTTCCTTTATTTTTTCTACATCCACCTCTATATTTGCTACTTCTATAAACTTCACTTCTATACTACCTATAACTGAGTTTATATTTTTAGCTGCTCTTTTTGAAAATACAAGACCTTCAAGTAGTGAATTACTTGCTAGTCGATTAGCTCCATGAACACCTGTACAACTAATTTCACCCACTGCATATAGGTTCTCCATAGATGTTTTTGAATCTAAATCAACATGTATCCCTCCCATAAAATAATGTTGTGCAGGAGATACTTTTATATATTCTTTGGTTATATCTGTTCCTCTATTTAAACATTCATTGTATATAAAAGAAAATCTATTGATTAAATATTCACTATCTAAGTGTGTTGCATCTAAATATACATAAGGCAAATCATCTTTTTCCATTTGTTCAAAAATAGCTTTTGAAACTACATCTCTTGGAAGAAGTTCATCTACAAATCTTTTTTTGTTTTTGTTTAAAAGTTTAGCCCCTTCTCCTCTCAAAGATTCAGATATAAGCATCCTTCTACCTTCACTATTTTCTTCATAGAAAGCTGTTGGGTGTATTTGAATATATTCTAAATTTTCTATTTTAATATTATTTCTTAATGCTATAGCAATTCCATCTCCTGTAAGGTGTCTTTGATTCGTAGAATTTTTAAAAAGTCCACCAATTCCACCTGTAGCTAAAACTACTACCTTTGAAAAGATATGAATTTCTTTTTGAGACTTAAAAATTCTAGCTCCTATACACTTATTACCATCTTTTAATATATCTAAAAGATAAGCATCTTCTATAAGAGTTATATTTTCCCTAGTTTTAGCTTCTTTTAATAGAGTCTTAAAAACAACTTCTCCTGTATTATCTTTGCTATGAACTATTCTATTTACGCTATGAGCTCCCTCTCTTGTATAGTCTATCTCTCCATTTTCTTTGTCTAAAGGCATACCATAGTCTACTATTTGACCTACATTTTCTATAGATTCATCTGCAAGAACTTTGACTGCTTCAACCCTATTTTTATACTGACCAGCCTTCATTGTATCTTCTACAAAAGATTCTATATCATCAATATTTCTAGCAGTTGAAATTCCTCCTTGTGCAAGATATGTATTGTTGTTTTCAATTGTAGATTTTGATACTACTAACACATTTAAATTTTTATCCAAATTTAATGCACAATATAGTCCCGAAACACCACTTCCAATTATTAAAACATCCTGTTCTAAATTCATAAGTCTATCCCTCTATCCTTCTGCTAATCTGTGCATATTAAGCAGTGAATTTAAAGCCTTTTCCATAATTTCATCTTCTACAATAACTTCGTTTTCCATATTTTTAAGAGTACTATACAAATTCTCTAATGTTGTTTTTTTCATATCTGTACATAGTATTCTTCCACCAGGAATATAAAAATTTTTATTAGGATTGTTTTTCTTTAATTCATGTAAGATACCCTCTTCAGTTGCTATTATAAAATCTGTATTTTTGCTGTTAGTAGCATATTTTATTATTCCTGATGTACTACCTACATAATCACCTAAGTCTCTTATTTCTTTTTTACATTCTGGATGTACCAATACTTCTGCATCTTTATACTTTTCTTTTAATTCAATTATTTCTGCAACTTTTATATTGTTGTGATATTTACAATATCCATCCCAAAATATAAATTCTTTATTAGGGAATTTTTCTGCAATATATCCTCCTAGGTTCTTGTCTGGGAGGAATATAATTTCTTTATTATCTATGTTTTCTAATATTTTAATTGCACTAGATGATGTAACTGAAACATCACAATGTGCTTTAACTTTAGCTGTAGAGTTTATATAACATACAACCAAAGCATTTGGATACTGTTGTTTTAGTTTTATCACGCCTTCTTCATCTACCATATCTGCCATAGCACATCCAGCGTTACTTACTGGCATCAATACAGTTTTTTCAGGTGATAATATCTTAGCACTTTCTCCCATAAATCTCACACCACAAAATACAACCACTTCTTCTTTACAATCTCTAGCAATTTCACTTAAGTAATACGAATCTCCAACTGCATCTGCTAATTCTTGTATTTCTGGTGGTTGATAAAAATGAGCAAGTATTATTGCATTTTTTTCTTTCTTTAGCTCTTTGATTTGATATGTTAAATCTTTATCCATAATTGCACCGCTTTCTATATGTACTAGTGTATATACACCTGTAAATTCATTATATCACTTGACTATTTTTTCTTCAAGAATTTTAGACCTCTTAATATTGTTAAGATATAGACACTTACACTATCAATTAATTTATCATTTTTTTACCTCTATTTAAATTATTTTTTTTGTATTTTTTAATTTTTTGTAGAATATTATCAGAATATTTTTTATATTCTTTCTTGTTATAATATTGAATTTTTTTCCAAATACCTGTATACTAAGTGCATGATTATGTATATGTATTTATTTCTGAAATTATATTAGTTTTAATACTTTATAGAATTTGTAAGTGTTTTAAGTATAAAATCTTATAAAAACTTACACATTCAGACAATATGTATACAGAATCCAAAAAAATTTATAAATGGGGTGATGTTATGACAACATTCTTAATTGGTTTGGCTATTTTACTAATAGGAGGTGCTTTATACGGCGCTTATTGTGAAAAAGTATTTGGCCCAGATGACAGAAAAACACCTGCACTTGCTCAGAGTGATGGAGTAGACTATGTTCCAATGAAAAAATGGAAAAATAGTCTTATTGAGTTGCTTAATATAGCTGGTACAGGACCGATTTTAGGACCTATACAAGGTATTTTATTTGGTCCAATTGCGTTTATACTAATTCCTATTGGTTGTGTATTAGGAGGAGCTTTACATGACTATATGAGTGGAATGATTAGTATAAGAGAAAAAGGAGCACAGATGCCTTCTCTTATCAGCAGATTTTTAGGTAATAAGGTCTTTCAAGTTTATAATATCTTCCTTTGCTTATTAATGCTTTTGGTTGGTGCAGTTTTTATTTATACACCTGGAGATTTGGTAGTTACTCAAATTCTAAATATGAAATCAACTATCAATAATCCAGTCGTTTGGATAGTTTATGGAATCATCTTTGTATATTATTTATGTGCAACACTATTTCCAATTGATAAAATAATAGGAAAAATATATCCAATATTTGGAGCCATTCTACTTTTATCTGCTGCTGGTGTTGGAATTGGAATATTTACACAGGGTTATGACTTAGCCAATTTAAGCCTAGCAAATTGGAAAGGTATCCATCCTAATGGAATTCCTCTTATCCCTACATTCTTTGTTACAGTTGCTTGTGGTATTGTTTCTGGATTCCACTCAACTCAAGCTACTCTTATAGCAAGATCAGTTTCAAATGAAAAAGAAGGTAGAAGCACTTTTTATAATATGATGATTTTGGAAGGTTTAATTGCCATGATTTGGGCGGCAGCTGCTATGGGTATTTACAATAAAGGAATACCTAGTGAATTAATAGGTTCTCCTGATGTAATAGGTTTAGTTGCTAGAGACTTACTTGGTTCTGTTGGTGGTATTATAGCTATAATAGGTGTTATTGTTTTACCAATAACTTCTGGAGATACAGCTTTAAGATCTTTAAGATTAATGCTTGCAGATTATTTCCATTATGACCAAAAAGAAAAGAAACATCGTGTTATATTATCAATCTGTATATTTATTCCTGTTATAGCCATCCTTATATTTGCAAAACTTAGCACTTCTGGATTTAATATATTATGGAGATATTTCTCTTGGAGTAACCAAACTATTGCTATATTCGCCTTTGCTATGATTACAGTTTATCTTATAATAAAAGAAAAAAATTATATCATAAGCTTAATCCCAGGTATGTTTTATTCTTTTGTAATTTCTAGTTATATATTCAATGCTCAAATTGGATTTAACTTAAGTATAAATATATCATATATTTTAGCTACCATTTTTACTGTTTTGTATGCTGTTTTAACTGTATACTATGGCAGAAAACTAAAAAGCAAAACGGATACAAATCTAGCTAGCTAAATATAAATATTATTAGATTTTTATTAAAACTTTTAATTTTAAATAACTCAATAAAAAGAGGCTGTCTCAAAATAGAGATTAGCCTCTTTCTTATTAAATACATTAATAAATAAACAGCCACCTTTTATTGGAATATTTATCCTATATATTTAATATAAATAAATAAAAGATTTAAAATAATCTACATTGTTTATATACTCAAAATAATTTTTTGGAGGAATACTTATGAATAATAAATTACATGAACTAGAAAAAAATTTACCAGAAACATCTTGTTCTTTTTGTACACACCTTTCATTGAAGGGGCCTAGCCTAGATTACAGATATGATATTAAATGTGTTATTTCAGATACCAAACCTGATTTTAGAGGATGTTGTGAATATTTTGAGCCAGAATATACAGACTTAAATACAGGAGATTTAGACAATCTATACATAAACTTTCTTGAGACATGCCTTAAGGTAAACTATAATGATTATATTAATTCTATGTACTGGAAGTTGTTTAGAGAAAGAACTTTACTAGAGAACAACTTTAAATGTTCTATATGTGGTTCAACTGAAAATATTGATGTGTATCATATTAATAAAAATTTAGGAAGAGAAACTTCTGAAGATATAATTGTTAAATGTAAGAAATGTAATTGTAAATAAGTGTATAAAATTCAAATAACTTCACATAATAAGTTTAAATAAAAAACTTAGGAGGTTATTTATGAAAAATAATAATTTAAATTGTGATGCTACTAACTGTGCTTATAATACTAGTGGATATTGTTATGCTGGTAGCATAAAAGTAGATGGAATGCAAGCAACTACTACAGGAAATACTTACTGTGCTTCTTTTGAAGACAAATATACATCTGGTATAACTAGTCGTTCTAATGACACTAACCAAGTTGATACAGATAATATTCATTGTGAAGCTGTAAAATGTAAATACAACAAGAATGAACTTTGCAAGGCTGAAAAAGTTCATATAAACTCAGGAAATGCAAGCTGTGAAACTTTTGAAATGAAATAATTTCATTGATACTTAACTATTTAGTATTTATAAAAAATAAAATGGAACCTATAAAACAGATACCTTTTAAAAGATATCTATTATAGGTTCTTTTTTACAATTAAAGCATTATGTATTAGGAAGTAAATGTAATTATAAGTTATCATCTTGAACTAAATTTTACACCAAATATATCCATAAGAAACATAAATATTGGAACTCCAATTAATAATCCCCATACACCTAAATAATGCTCTCCTACAAGTAAAATAATGAAAACAAAACAAACTGGAAGTTTTGTTCTATTTGACATCAACTTAGGATTTAATATATATGTTTCCACTGCATGCACTATACAAATCATGGCCAAAACGCCAAATACTTTTGCTATTCCTCCTATATTAAGGGCTATTACTGTTAATGGAATTAGAGACACTATAACTCCAGCTACTGGAATAAGACCCAAAACAAAAATCATAAGCCCTAAAGCCCATATTTGAGGAAAACCCATAAATCCTAAAAAAATCATAGAAACAATAGAATTTATAAATGCAATCATTACTTGTACTTTCATTACATCACCAAAATTTTTCACAAAACTTTTTCCAAAAAATACAAGAGAATTATAGATGAAAGAAATTTTACTTTCTGCAAGTTTATTTCCAAATTTTTTAATATCATTTTTTTCAAGTAAAAGCAGTAAACTAAGTAAAAAAGCTAGTAATATATTTATCCCAAAACTTCCAACTTTAGTTGCTGCTGATGCTATTAACAATCCTGCCTGTGAAATATATTTATTAAAATCCAACTTTGAAACAATAGGATAAATCTTTGGCCCTAAAGATTGAGCAAATTGATTTACATCAAAATTACTTAAAATCCTGCTTAACTCTGTAAGTTGAACTATAATTATTGGCACAACTGCATAACTAATTAGTACTAATAATATAGCAAATAACGAATATAATACTATAATTATTAATGAATCAGGAACATAGAAAGAAAATAATTTCCTAATTCTTTTTCTTATGGAAACTAATAAATTATAAAAAACAAAAGTCATTATAAATGTTAAAAGCACCATATTTAACATATACCAAAATGTAATTAAAATAATCACTACCACAGATATAGAAACAATCTTATATTTTGAACTATCGGGTGTCAATTCTTTATTATTCTCCACAGCGTAATCCTCCCCAGATTTTTACTACTTAACAATCAAACTTATTACTCTAATTCTAAAATCTAATTAGGAGAACATTAAAAATAATGCATTAATTCTTCCTAATACAACATTAAATTTTAGAGAAGATAATTTTAGATAATACATACTTATATCTAATTCTGCCTACATTATATATTTAAATCATTATTATCTATATCAGATAGTAAATCATATATCTCTGGATATTCAAAAAATAAGCCCTTTTTTAATAATTGTCTTATTTCACCTGTACTTACCCATTTTATATCACTTACTTCTTCTTTTTGTAAAATTGCATTTGATACATCATACTCTTTTTTAACTAAATATACATCCCATAAAGTATCTCCATGAATCATACTTCTAAAAATCTTTATCTCATCTTTGGATATATCAATTCCTATTTCTTCCTTAGCCTCACGAATTGCACCATCTAAACTTTCTTCTCCAGAAACAATACATCCAGTTGTCATCCCCCATATATTTGGCAGTGTCTTTTTATTTTCAGACCTTTTCTGAATTAAAACCTGAAAATTACTATTTACAATCCACACTTCAACTGCTAAATGATAATATCCTTCTTCAATAGAATTATCTCGCTCTATAACATTTCCTGTTTTAATTCCATCAGCATTATACAAATCCCATAATTCCACTTTCAAATCTCCTTACTTTCCTTATAAAGTTAACTAAAATATAGATACATTTTAGTATAATTAATTTTGTTCATTTTTTATTACAATGCTTGATTTACATTTATGTTCATCATTTTTCTTTTCTTTCCACTCTTTTATATCATCTATAATGAATCTATGTTTAAGAGATTTTGTATCAAATTTAAACATTCTAAACACTATTTGTAATACATACCCTAAACCTAAAGCACTTACAAGTGTACCAATTCCTACAGAACCACCTAATAACCAACCAGCAACGAGTGCTAATATTTCAAGAACTGTTCTAACAAGACGTACAGACCTATTAGTTTTTTTCTGAAGAGCAATCATAAGACCATCTCTTGGCCCACTTCCAAGGCAAACTCCTAAATACAAAAAACTAGCTATAGCAGCTAAGATGATTCCTATAACAACCATTAATACTCCTATATAAGTATTACTTGCATGAGGTATCACACCTGAAAATATTACTAAATCAATGAAAATTCCTATAAATGTCATATTTAGCAATGTACCCCATCCTATATTTTCACCAAAAACTGCATCCAATATAACGATTATAACACCTACCAATATGGACGCCTGACCTATAGTTATACCTAATTTTATAGATAAACCTTGATGAAGCACATCCCAAGGCATAAGACCAACATGTGCATTAACCATAAGCACAGAAGAAATTGCAAATATAAAAAAACCTGAAAACAACCTTATCATACTTTTTAAATTAATTTTTCCCATTAAAAATCACTCCTCATAATAATAATAACAATAAATACCAATAAAATATATATATAAGTACAAAGTTTTACAAAATTTTTCATCATTTTAATATAGAATTTCAATCATAAAAAAAGTGGCAATCCATATTTTACACGTCTTCACCTATATTCTAAGCTTTAGTGTAAAAATAGATATACCACTTTTCTAATATTTAAACATTTTTAGTTAATTTAATTAATTTTCACTATAAATTCTAGCTTCTTCTTCTCCATTTAGCACTCTAAGAGTTCCAAAAGCAAGTGATTCTAACTCATTTTCTCCTGCCATAATTTCTACTGGCGCTATAAATTCAACTCTCTTTTTAACCATTGAAGTAAACATTTCAGAATATGCAATTCCACCTGTTATAATTATAGCATCAACTTTTCCATCTACTACAGTTGCTAATTCTCCAATTCCTTTTGCCAATTGATATGCCATTGCCTCATAAATAATTTTGGCTTCTTCATTTCCTTCTGCTATCATCTTTTCAACTTCTCTAGCATCTACAGTATTTAAATATGAAACTATACCACCTTTACCTCTTATCTTTTTAGTCATTTCTCTTTCTGAGCATTGACCTGAATAACAAGCAGCTACTAATTTTGTAGCAGGAACTCTTCCTGATCTTTCTGGTGAAAATGGCCCTTCATCATCAGATAACATATCAACCATTCTTCCTTTTTCATGAAGATAAATACTTACTCCTCCACCAATATGAGCTACTATTAAGTTTAAACTCTTGTAATCTTTACCTCTATCTTTAGCATATTTTAAAGCCATTGCTCTAGTATTTAGTGCATGCCCTGCACTTGATCTATCCATTCCACAAAGCCCAGATACTCTTGCTATATCTATAAGTTCGTCTACTGCAACAGAATCATAGATATATGAATTTATTCCAAGTGGTTCTGATATTGCATGTGCAACAACTGCTCCTAAATTTGAAGCATGCTCAAGTACTGGTCTATGTTTAAGTACATCAATCATTTCTTCATTTACTAAATATGCCCCTGATTTTACTGGTGGTAAAACTCCACCTCTTCCAACTATTGCACTAAGAGATTTTAAATCTATATTGTTTTTTTCAAGAATACTTAAAACTGCCTCTTTACGCATTTCAAATTGGTCTTGAATTGTATTATATTTTGCAATCTCCTCTGCTGGATGGTCTATCGTCTTCACAAAAATTTGTTCTTCTCCATCATATACTCCTATTTTTGTAGAAGTAGAACCTGGATTTATGGCTAATATTCTATAAGTCATACTTTTCTTCCTTTCGCATTAATTTCTATAGTTTATCTTATATATATTATAAACTATTTGCCAACCATTTCCATACCTTCATGGAAAGCTTTTATATTTAACTCGACAAATTTTGGTTTAACATTTTCACTTATAATTTTTTCCCAGTCAATAGACTCTAGTTCCATAGATTTAACTAGACATCCTAATAAAATAACATTCATTATCTTTGCATTTCCTAATTCTTCAGCTTTATCTGCTGCATTTATCACTTTTGCATTTAATCTATTTAATTCTGCATCTATATCATTTTCTTGATATTCAGCTCCTCCGATTAAAACAGTCATAGAGTCTATTCTATGATTATTTACTAAAGCTTTTCCTTCTGGCTTTAGATAATTAAACCATCTTAAAGCCTCCATCTTTTCAAAAGATACTAAAATGTCTGCTCCTCCAATTTCTATAACTGGAGAATGAACACAATCTCCATATCTAACTTGTGAAGAAACTGAACCTCCTCTTTGGCTCATACCATGTATCTCACTCATTTTTACATCATATCCAGCTTCCATCAATCCCATAGTTAATAATTTACTAGCAAGTATAGTTCCTTGACCTCCTACACCTACCAAAAGTATACTCTTAGTCATATTATTTTTCCTCCTTAACTATTGCTTGTTTTGGACAAACTTGTGAACATACTCCACATCCTACACACTGATTTCTATCTATATTTGATAATTTATTTTCTTTATCAAATGATAGTGCTGGACATCCAGTTTTTAAGCATAATTTACATCCTATACACTTATCATGGTCAACCTTACACTTAGTTTTAAATGGATTATTAAACTCTTCTATATCTTCTTTAGAGAATTTTTTAAGTACGCATGGCCATCTTGTGATTATTACAGATGGTTCATCTTCTATAGCCAAAGCCCAATCTAATGCTTCATTTACTTCTTTTAGATTATTAGGGTCTATAACTCTTACATGTTCTATTCCACAAGCTTTGACTAATCCTTCTATGTCAACATCTTTAGTTTTATCACCTTGTAAAGTATATCCTGAACCTGGATTTTCTTGATGTCCTGTCATTCCAGTTATTCTATTGTCTAATATTACTGATATAGAATTACCTCTATTGTAAACTACATCTAAAAGACCATTTATTCCTGTATGGAAGAAAGTTGAATCTCCAAGTACACCTACTAATCTCTTTTCATTTCCTTCTTTCATGTTAAGAACTTTTTGAGCACCATGTGCAGTTCCAAAGGCAGAACCCATACAAACAACATAATCTATTCCATTATATGGAGGAGCAAATCCAAGAGTATAACATCCTATATCTCCACCAACTATTAAATTTTTTCTCTTTCCAAGTTCATAGAAGAATCCTCTATGTGGACATCCTGCACAGAAACTTGGTGGTCTTGGTGTTACTAATTCAGTTTTATATTCTATAGTGTCATTTGTTTTTCCAAATATAGCTTTTCTTAAAACATCTGGTGTCATTTCTCCATATGGAGGTATTACATCTTTTCCAATACAATCTATTCCATACGCTTTTATTTGTTCTTCTATAAATGGGTCGTTTTCTTCTATTACATATATTTTATCTACTTTGTCTGCAAATTCTTTTATTTTTTCATAAGGTAATGGATTTGTAAATCCTAACTTCATATATGATGCATTTTTTTCAAATACTTCTTTAGCAAAATTACAACACATACCTGAAGCTATAACACCTATTTTTGTATCATTTATTTCATAGTAGTTTAAGTCAGTTTCATTTGAGAATTTTTTAAGAGTTTCCATTCTCTCTTCAACAACGCCTCTTCTTATTTGAGCATTTGCTGGAACAGTAACCATTTTTTTAGCATTTTTCACATACTCTTTAATTTCAACTTCTTCTCTATCATAACACTCTACTAAACCTTTTGAGTGACAGAGTCTTGTTGTAACTCTATATAAAACTGGTGTATCATATTTTTCACTTACTTCAAAAGCTTCTTTTATCATATCTTTAGCTTCTTGGCTAGTTGATGGTTCAAATAAAGGTATCTTTGCAAACTTTGCATACATTCTATTGTCTTGTTCATTTTGAGATGAATGCATTCCCGGTTCATCTGCAGTAATAAGTACCATACCACCATTTACGCCTGTATATGCATAAGTAAATATTGGATCCGCTGCAACATTTACACCAACATGTTTCATAGAAGCCATAGTTCTTGCTCCTGCAATTGAACCCCCTATAGCAGCCTCAAGTGCTACCTTTTCGTTTGGAGCCCATTCTGCAACTATTGCATCTTTATATGTTGCTAAATTTTCTAGTATTTCTGTACTTGGAGTACCTGGATATGCAGATGCATATTTAACACCAGCCTCATAGGCTCCACGTGCAATTGCCTCATTACCTGTCATCAATTGTTTCATATAAAATTCCCTCCATCTACAATTATTAAATTCATAGTCCACCCAATTTGTTCAATGAAATTAATTATTTATTTTTACTTCTAAACTTTCAAGTGCTTCTTTTATAATACTTGGTGCTTTCTTACATTTTTCTTCTGAAACTGCACAAACTGCAAATCTTAATCCCATCTTCAATGGAATTGCAAATACATTGTGTTTAGTTAATTCTTCACATACTTCTCTTGGATTATCACATGGTATACTTACAAAGAAACCTGCTATATATGGAAGAATTTCTAATCCTACTCTTTCAGCTTCTTTTACAAATACATCTGCTCTTCTAGTCAGCATTTTTTTGTATACTTCTTTTTCCTCCTCATATTCTTTGAATTTTTTAGGGTCATTTACAATATTAGATAGAACTGCCATAGCACTTCTATTGCAATTTGACCAGTTTGCTCTACATGAATGAACACATGAATAATGGAACTCTTCTGCTACATCTTCACTTGAAGATATACAAATTATAGCTCCCATTCTCATTCCATAAGCTGTAAATCCTTTTGACATACTAAAACCAACTAATATAAGAACGTTTTCAGGCAAGTTGGAAAATTTCTTAAAGAATTTTCTACATACATCATCATCACCTGCAAAGTCAATATATGCTGAATCTACGAAAAATATTATCTTTTTGTCTTTATCTTGTGCAACTTCTTTTGATAAGTCTAATATTTTATCCCACTCATCATCTGCAACACTATATCCTGTTGGATTGTGAGCTGGTGTATTTATAATTGTAAAAACTCTTCCTTGTTTTTCTGCTATATTCACAAAATTTTCTTTGAATGAATCAAAATTAAATTTTCTATTTTCATCAAACAATTGGTAGTTTACTACTTTTCTATTAGCTTCTTCAGCTATACTAACATATGGACTCCAAAACCAATCAGATGTTAAAACTTCGTCACCTTCATTTGTATAATTCCATACAGCTAGTTTTATTGCACCACTTCCTCCTGGTGAAGCTAATACTCTTATATGTCCTTCTGGTAAGTAATCTCTAAAAAATACTTTTTTAACTGCTTCTAAGTAGTCTGGCTGACCTTCAAGGGCTGCATATGCACCTATATCACAGTTATCTAATGCTTTATATTCATCATATACAGTTTTCATTGTTATTAATTTTCCTGAGTCATCCATTAGAGCGCCTATTGTTGCATTTATTACATTATCCATACCTAAAGCTTTTTCTGCTGCTTGAGCTCTTCCAGATAAGCTAAATATAACATCATTTTCTTTTGGCCACATTGCATGCTTACCAACCATACTTTGACTCATACCATCACCCCTAAAATTGTATTTACTCTCACATTTATATTAAGCAATTAGCATGCCAACAAATTTAACTTTATGTAAAACTACTTTTGTTTAGAATTCTGATTTTTTTCACTACTAAAATTAAGTGTTTAAGTTATTTTTCTTACAAATCTATGTGCTTGTCTGAAAAAATAAAATTCTACAAAAAAATAATGTTAATTTTTCTTAACATTCGTTTTGAAAAATTAACATCACTTCAAAATAATTTATATGTAATTATGTCAAATATTTTTATTATACTTTTTCCATAGAGATGTTCTACTTATTCCAAGAACTTGTGCAACTTCATTTTTGGAAAGCCCCTGAGCAAAAAGCATGCTTATTATTTTTTCTTCAACATACTTATTTACTTCTTTTATATCTATACTTACCTTACCATCATTTATCTTACTTATATCTATGACTTTATCTGTAGTTTCCATACTTGCTGTTGTTTCAACATTAAATTCTTCTACACTAGAACTAGGTACTACTTCTTTAGCCTTAAAGTTTTGCTCTTTTCTTAATTTAATTTTCCCTGTCACAACATACTTTTGAGCTATTGTTTTTAGCTCTCTAACATTTCCAGGCCAACTATAATTATATAGCGCATTTATCTCATCCTTAGTTAGAGCAAAATTTTCATCTATACTGTTTATTCCATGTAAACCATCATCCTTTAAAACTTCATTTACAAAATTATTAAACAATGGTATTATATCTTCTCTTCTATCTCTTAAAGGAGGGATATTTATCTCTAAACTACTTAATCTATAGAATAAGTCAGCTCTAAATGTACCCATAACTATTTTTTCTGTTAAAGATTCATTGGTAGCTGCTATGATTCTAATATCCAAAGGTATTATGTAGTCAGAGCCAATTCTCATTATTTGTCGCTCCTCTATTACTCTTAATAGTTTTGTCTGAATATTAAATGAGAGACTGTTTATTTCATCAAGAAAAAGAGTTCCTCCATGAGCAAGTTCAAATAACCCTCTTTTTCCACCTTTCCTAGCACCTGTAAATGCACCTTCTTCATATCCAAAAAGCTCACTTTCAAGCAAATTTTCTGCTATAGTAGCACAGTTTATAGCCACAAAAGGCCTGTCTTTTCTTTTGCTTATATTATGTATACTATGGGCTATAATTTCTTTACCAGACCCACTTTCTCCATAAAGTAGCGTTGTGTAATCACTTTTCCCAATTTTTTTAGCTTCTTCAATAAATTCCTTTGTTAATTTATCTTTAAATAAAAAATCATCAAAAGTATATCTAGCATATAGACCTTTTTGATTTAAATCAAACCTTATTTTTCTTTCTAAATTTTGTAGCTTAGTTATATCTTGTATTATTCCTAAAACTCCATAAGTGCTATCATCTACTTTTATTAATGTTGTTCTAGTATTAACAATCAAGTTGTTTATATTTCTTATCTTTCTATCTTCTACATCATCTTTCTCATGTAGACAATCTAATAGCCATCCCATTTTTGGAAATATATCTAGAATATATTTATTAAGCGCACATTTTCTTTCTACTTTAAGCATGTTTTTTGCACTTTCATTGTACAAAATTATACTTCCATTACTATCTATAGCAATTACTCCATCTTTTATACCATCTAATATATTTCTTAATACTTCATTATTAAATTTTTCCTCGCCTAATGTATCTAATAATTTCTTACAATACTCAACAGCTTCTCTTATAGATTCGTCACTGGCAGTTGCAAATACACTATCAATACCATATTGTCTCGCAAAAGAACACGCTAGACCTCCACCAACTATTACAACTTCATCTTTTTGGTCTATATACTTTACAACCTTACTTCTTATTTCGTATTTAGATTCAAACCATTCTTCAGTTATTTCAGTACTTATGACATTTCTCCAACCAACATAATCAAAAGAAACTTCATTATCTCCAAGTATTAATACTACTTTTTTAGAATATCGCTTTGCCATTTCTATTGCTCTTAGAAGGTCGGTTGATTTCATATTCATGGGTATTACAGGTACACTTACTGTGTCTATTACTAAACTATAACCTCCTCCTCTGCCGATTATAGCTTGAGCACCTTTCTCAACAAGTATACGTCCTTGATTTTCCATTAAATCAAGATTAAGTATGTCGATTATTATAGTTCCATTTTCTACATCTTCTCTATATAATTCTTCTATTCTTTCTTTTAATTCAATATCAGAGGCTATAATTCCTATCTTCTTTTGCAATAAAATCACCTCAATTTTAAATTATAGTATATACTGATTTCTACCTGCTTTTTTTGATTTATATAGGTTTTTGTCTGCATCTTCAATTAATATCTCGACATCTTTTCTACTACGACATCTTTTTATACTTACTCCAGCACTTATAGTCACATAGTTTTCTACTTTAGAGTATATATGTTCAATTCCTTCAAATTCAAGAAGTTTAAAAACTCTTTTAATATATATTTCTATCTTATCAATCTCTTCAACATTTATTGATTTTATAGAATCTACTAATATTAAGATTTCCTCTCCTCCATATCTAATTATGTGTTTAGTAATATCTATAAATACATTTTTTATAATGTCAGTTACTTTAATTATAACTTTATCTCCTGCTGGATGACCATAGTTATCATTATAGCTTTTAAAATAATCTATATCAATCAATATTGCCATCATATTTTTATCTATATCTTCATTGAATAAATTCAATTGTTGTTCTAAGTATCTTCTATTATATAGTCGAGTTAGTCCATCAGTTAGAATATCATTTTCCAATTTCTTATTATTATCTACAAGTAATCTTAAACTTTCTTGTTTTTGTCTTAATTCATATTGTTTATGAATACCTTGTGATGTTTTATAAGAATTGTTTTTTTCCCACTTATCTGAATACCAATCCATACTTTTATAATATTCAATCGCTAGTTTGAACTCTTTTTTCAATTCATATCCTTTTGCTATTAGACCATAAAATATAGACAATTTTTTAGGATTTAATGAACTTTTTTTAACTAAGTTTAAACCTTTCAAATAATATCTTATTCCTTCATCTACATTGTTAAATTTTATATATAAATCTCCATATAACTTATAAATATAATCTAATTTAGAATTATATATAAAAACATCTCCAAAACTTTTATATATGTTTTTTGATAAAATCAAATATGCATTTACTCTTTCAAAATTACAAGTATCTTTCTTTAACTCTATTTCGGCTGAATATAAAAATATGAATGAGTACAAATAATCTTTATATACGCCTTCAACAACATCCATCAGTTCTATAGTTTTTTCTAAAACAACTTCTGCTTCTTTATTCATATCTTCTTTTAAATATGCCCATATAAGGTCTATTTTTATTGCTACTCTTTCAGTTGAACATACTGAATTATTATTATGTGCAACATCTAGTGCATTTTTTATATACTTTATGGCTTCTCTGTTATTCCCACTTTCTAGATAACAGAGGCTTATTATACATTTGCAAAAAGCTTCTATAGAATATAGATTATTTTCCTGGGCTAATCTTAGACATTCAATCAAATACTCCATACTTTTTATAAAGTTGTTAAATAAGTATAGATATACCCTACCAAATATATAATTTGCTCTACTTACAAGAACTTTATTTTTTAATTTTTTAAAAAAGGATACTTCCTCTACTAATAGTACTACTTCAGATTTAGTTTTATATAGTGCACTTATTTCTACACATAAACTCATATTAAACAAAACCAATAATTCATTCAAACGTTGTTGTTTTATAATTTTTTTGGCTAAAAAATAAAAATGATTTGCTTTATCGTATTTTTTTATAGAAATAGCAGATAGAGTAAGATAAATATAAATCTTAGATATTATATCTGCATCATCTTTTAGTGATAATTGTTTAATATCTTTTAGTGAAACTATCAAATAATTATACGATGCTTCTCTATCTTTTTTTACATAGTTTATTAGACTAATTAAATATAAAATATAGACTCTATCTTTAGCATCTATTTTTGTATTTAAAAGGTCTTTGTGATAATCCAAGATGTAGTTTAAATCGGTCAAATTCAGATAGAACTTAGTCAACATATCATATTCTATCTTTTTTATATTTCTCTTTAAATCTTCTATTAAACTCCCTTTCAAGTAAATCACCAATCCTATTTCAAGAGTTAAAAATTCTTAAAATCATAATAATGCAAACATCTATTTCTTCCAGTTTGTTTTGCTTTGTATAAGGCTTTATCCGCATTTTCAATTATTTCACTTATATCTATACTACTATTTTTACAAGTATCAATACCAATACTAATCGTCAAATCATCATTTAAGAATTTTTTTACAACCTTACATAACTTTTTTCCAAATACTTTGCTTTTTCTATAATCTTTGCATATAGACAATATTAAAAATTCCTCTCCTCCATACCTTATAACAGACATGTCCTCTTTTAAATATTTTTTTATTATCATAGTTATATTTTTAAGAGCAATATCTCCATTATAATGACCATGAGTGTCATTGTATTCCTTAAAATAATCTACATCTATCATAAATGCAGAACTGTACTCACTAATCTCTTGTTTTTCTAAGAAATTATTTAAATATGCTCTATTATAAGCATTTGTCAAAGGGTCGATGTATTTTTTCTTATCTAAATCGAGTTTTATTTTTTTCATATTATTTATTTCTTTTTCGATATGCTCATGTCTATAATTTAAGGAGTCTATATAATTTCTATTCCTAGCTTTCATATACATCTGTTTTAACTCATAGTACATTTTAAAGTATCTCATACTCATTTCATAATCTTGTATCTTCTCAAAACACATGTGTATAGTTTTATATGCTTCTTTCACATAATTATAATTTTTAGCTTCTTTAGCCTTTTCAAGAAGTTTTTTGCTTGTAATCAAGGACTTTTCATAATCTTCAAATATATAATATATATTAATCTGATGATAAATCACTTCTAAATCATATATTATATACTCTTCTACATTATTTATGTTATTTAATAAACTTTTAGCCCGATTTAAATAACAAGTTGATTTCTCAAATGATTTTTCATTACTTTCTGCATAGTACATAGCTAGATTTATACATAAGTCTAATTTTTCTACTTCTTTTAAATCTTGATTCTTAAATTTTTCCAAATATACTTCAGATTTTGCTAAATTATTTATAGCACCTGAATAGTCTTTAGTTTTTATTAATAATTTAGTTATGTTATTTGATGCTCTATACTTTTGAATCATATTTACGTTTGTATATTTCTTATTCTTTATTACTTCATTAAAGTATCCTCTTGCTCCTTCATAATTTTCAAAGGAACATTCACATTCCCCTAGCTTTATATCGCATAGTGAGCATACTTCTATATCTTTTGATAACTCTGCATATTTTCTTGCTTTTAAGAAATTCATTTTAGCAATTAATGCATCATCTAAAAACAAAAAATATATCTTACCAATTATAAAAAAATATATTTTTTTACAATTAAAATCATTAGTTTCTTTTACTTTTATATATAAGTCTTCTATTTCCTTAATTATTATAGAAGAATCAATACATTTACTTGCTTTAATATAAATCAATTGAGATTCAAAGATAATTTCTTCCACTAAAAAATTGCTCCCCTTACAAATAAGATTAAATTTATCTATATATAGATCTGCTCTATTTACATCTTCATTCTTTAAACTTAAAATGGCTATTTGTGAATAAAATCGTGCTAAAAACACATAATCTTTAGGTAAGTATTGTTCAATATATTTACAGGAAATCAAAATATACTTTTTCATTTTTTCACTAAATCCTTGAATACCATACAGTAAAGCTAGCAAAAAATTTAATTTTAATAACATTAAACTACTTTGTTCAGTTTTGTAGGAATTAATTGAATTGTTAATTTCATCAATTCTTTTTTCAAAAAAGTTATCATTATTTAATAGTTTTTCATTCAAGGTCAGCTTAAACATTGAATCTAAAATTATACTATCTATATCTTCCAAATATTTATTATATATTGTAACCCACCTCCGACTTTCATTATCTCACAAATTTAGTAATTTTCCATACTATTTTTAAAAAAAGTCGGTGTCTTAATTTAGAAATTTCTCCTAAATTAAGACATAAATTACACTAAACTATACAATTTTCTATTTGAATTATATAATCTTGACAATTTTCGCAAATTATCACACTTACAATGTAACTATTATCAACTTTATTTGCTCTTGATAATTTATTAAAAGACATCCCTTTATAATCACTAGATATATTACTTATTACATATTTTCCATCCTTACTAAAAATATAAAAATGATATTCTAAAAACGGAAAGAATTTTTTCTTTTCTTTTACACCCTCCAAGCATAATGGGCATGCTTCTTGATAGTATTCTATATCAAAATCAACATCTTCTGATTCATTAAGTATCTCAATTATTTTTGGAATGCTTATTCCTTGAATTGGACTTTCCTCATCATTTATTAAAGCACTGCAATTATCTTCTTTTAATAAATATTCCTTGTCTTCATATATAAACTTGTACAAACTCATATTATATCCTCCTAATAATTATTAATCTCCCAAGTTATTCTACCACTTAAACATTCTTAATAAAAGTAATTGTTATATAATTTTATAATATTTCTTATTAAGTAAGTTATATACATATATTGTATACATATAATTTACTTAATTATCTTAAAACCCAACTTTACGTTTTGAACATCCAGTTTTTCAAAACCTATTGTCAAAATTCACTTTACCTATTAATATAAGTATATGAATACAGAGATTGAATATAGATGTAACACACTTAACTATTTTATAAGATACGATTTAGTATCAAATTTTATATATTGTATAGGGGGAGATACAGATGTATAAAGATAAAAGTGATGAATGTATACACTTAATGACTGCATATATTGATAGCATAAGTGGATATTATTCATTTATAGACACACAATTAGATGACTTTATGGTGAGGTATGGTGAAAACATTGTTGATTCAAATTTACATAGCATAATGATGTTGCTTTGTAAATGGGGATTAGCCTAACATTTCGAGCAACTTTTTTGTATATTGTATTCTATATTATTTATTCATTGATAAAAAAGAAATTGACATAAATTTAAAGGCTATATATAGATTAAAAAAATCTATATATAGCCTTTTTGAATTTTAATAAATATCCTATATATATACTATATCAACAAAAACAATTTAAGTTTATTTATCTAATATGCTATAATTTACTTACCTACAATAATAAAAATATCTAATATGTATTACTCAGTTTAACTAATCACAATATCATCTCTTCATTTACAATTAAGATATTTTCAATATAGTAATACTCAATTTTAATATAATGAAAAGGAGAATTTGATATGAACTATAATGAATTATTAGAATCTGCTAGAGATAACTTTAATGGAAAATGTAAAGTCTGTAAGATTTGTAATGGATTAGCTTGTGCTGGAAATGTTCCTGGCATGGGAGGAAAAGGAAGTGGCTCTTCTTTTATAGAAAATAGAAGAAGCTTGGAAAGAGTAAAAATAAATATGAGAGTAATACATAATGTTTCAAATCCAGATACTACTATCGAGTTATTTGGTAAAAAAATGAGTGCTCCTATATTTGCTGCACCTGTATCAGGTACTATGTTAAATATGGGTGGTAAGATTTCTGAAAAAGAATACATAGAACCTGTTGTTAGAGGTTGCTCTAACTCTGGAATCTATGCCATGGTTGGAGATACCAATGTAGATACTTTTTTATTGGATAATTTAGACGTTTTAAAAGATAATGCTGGAGATGGAATTGTATTTATAAAGCCTTGGAAAAATTCAAAGATAATAGAAAAAATTAGATTATCTGAAGAGGCTGGTGCTTTTGCAGTTGGTGTAGACCTTGATGCTTGTGGATTAATTAATAATCAGCTTCAAGAAAATCCTTTTTCACCTAAGACAGTTGAAGAGATTAGAGAGTTGGTTGAAGCGACTAAATTGCCTTTTATAATAAAAGGGATTATGACTGTGGATGATGCTTTGATGGCTGTAGAGTCTGGAGCTAGTGCTATTGTTGTTTCAAATCATGGTGGACGAGTTCTTGATTATACTCCTGGTACTTGTGAGGTGCTTCCAGATATAGCTAAGGCTGTAAAAGGAAAGATAACTATACTTGCTGATGGTGGTGTTAGAACTGGTGTTGATGTGGTTAAGATGTTAGGTTTGGGTGCTGATGCTGTTTTGATGGGAAGATCTTTTGTTACTGCTTCTTTTGGTGGAGGTCTTGATGGTGTTGAGTTTTTTATAGATAAGGTTAGGAATGAGTTATGTGAAACTATGATTTTGACTGGTTGTCAAGAGGTTAAGGATATTGATGGTATGGTTATATGGAAGTGATTGTAACATACACAAAACAACTTATAAATAAGACCTTAATTTATACTTGTTTTCTATCCAAAAACTTAAAAATAGTTTTTAGGTAGAATATATAATATTGTGTCTATATAAAAGAGAGTATTTCTTATTGCATGATTTCTAGAAAATCATCTTAGAACACTCTCTTTTATGTAGAAATTATTTCTTATTAAAGAGCATACCCTGCTGCTTCCCAAGTACTTTTTCCAACAATACCATCTTTTGCTACACCTAGTCTGCCTTGCAATGATTTTACAGCATTATATGTATTAGTACCAAATTGTCCATCAGCCTTGATGCCAGCACCATTGATTTGATTACATAAAATCTGTGCTAGATGGACTGGATTACCTGATGTAGTATGATTATATCCTACAATAGATGATGAAGCTGCTATATCTACTCTATAACTTCTACTTCCTGTAACCAAGAAGTATGTTTTTTTAAATTCAATAAAAAATGATTCTCTTGTAGCACCACTATATTCATCCAAATTATACATATTTATAACCTTATCTGGAATAAATATTTTGTGATTTTTATCTGGTACTATATTTAATTCTTTACAACTTTTTTCATATTCATCTTTTGCAAATTCTGGTGCATTCTCATAAGTAAATTCATAGCCTGTTATAGTAAATGAACTTATAGTCTCTTCTCCATCAGATACAGACATAGTAGATTTTTCCATTGCATTTACATCTGCAAATACAATACTAGTAGGTACTAAAATTAAACAACTTACAAGTAATATAACTTTTTTAATTTTTTTCAATGCAAAACTCCTCCTCAAATAATTATATTTATTTTTATCACATATAGTCATCTTTACTCTACATAAAGATTATTTGAAACTACACCCTCATCCTTAAGATCTGCTCCTGTTTTTTCTAAAATACCTATATTTCTTAAAGAATTTGAGTTATCAAAACTAATACTTTCAAAATCAAAATATGTAACTGAAAATAATATAAACAAAATTAATGATATCATTATACCACTTTTGCCTTTCTTTCTAACAATACTCTCAAGTCTCTTTTCTAAATTTGTCTTATTAAATTCTGTAGTTAAAATCCCACTTTGATAATTTTTACTTAACTTAATTGACTTTATAAGTGCTAATGCATATTCTTTCTTCTCTTTTAAAGAACAATCATTCAAGACACTTTCATCACAACACAATTCACAATCTATATTTACTTTATTACTCATTATATAAACAAGTGGATTAAACCAATATATTATTTTCACAAATAACACTGCAAACTTTATTAAAAGATCTTTGTTTTTAAAATGCATCAATTCATGTCTTAAAATCCAATTTAACTCATCCTTGCTATAAGGATAATCTGGTAAAAATATGTACGATTTAAATAATCCCATACCTGCTGGACTTATCAGTTCATCAGAACCTCTTAATTCAATTTTCTTTTTTATATTTAACTCTTTCAGTAAATCTTTATAAAGACAGTTAATATCATCATCTTCTATATCATAAGATACATCGACAACAAGATTTTTAAATTTTATATACTTTACAAAAGTATATACTGCAATAACTATAGCTACAAATATCCATAAACAAGCTAAATACAACATAAAATTATTATCTGTAGGAACAGTGATTTCTGTAATATTATTTCCTACTACATTATTACTTTTTGATTCTTTTACTTCATACACTATTGTATAATTAAAAAGAAAAAGCAACATTCTAAAGACTATTACTAACCAAATATAATAATTGAACTTTTTACTAAAATTCTTAAATAAATATCTTTTCAAAAATAATAATAGACAAATACCAAGACTACATACAATAGTTGTCTGTATAAGATTTTCAAAAACTTGTATCATATAACTATTCATCCTTTAAATTATCAAAGTAATTTTCTAGAAAATCCAGCTTATTTTTATCTATAGCTTCATCCTCATGTAAAGCTGAAATTAAACTTACCAAAGAATCATTATGTATATTACTTAGGAAATCCTTTGTCTCAAAGTTTAAGTATTCCTGTTGCTTAACCACTATTGTGTAATGTGTATATCTATCTATTTTTTGAGCATATAAGAATTCTTTTTTTACTAGTCTTGATAAAAGTGTCAGTGTTGTAGTTTGTTTCCATCCATATTCTTGCTCCATTGCTTCAATAACATCTTTTGATGTCACTGTAGCATCTACTCTCCAAATAAATTTCATTACTTTCAGTTCTGCTTGTGGTATTTTTTTTATCATGATTTACACCTCCCCCAAAACTCTTTCTAACATAATTCTACAACAAGAGAATTTTTTAGTCAAATACTTTATGAAAAAATTGTGAATTTTTACATTTTATGTTAATTTTCTAATCTTTTTTAAAATATTATAAGTTAGATTTAATAATATAATTCATTAAATTTTTTATTATATTATTAATAACGACAATATATTAATATTTTTTATCTTGAGTAGTATCTAATTATGAATATTCTTTTTTACACATAAAGAACATTATAATACTTTTTGGGGAAATAAACTAGACTAATCTTTAAATCACTTTTGATATTAAATTTTTATGTATATTTTTTAAAAAGCTTTTGTTTCAAAGCTAAAATACTTTCTTTGTTTTATTACCACACTATAGTGTAAGTCAATTTATGCATAAATAAATTCTATCTTAATAGAGTCTTATATGCAAGAGAATTAAAGCAAACCTTTTTATCCAATTTTTACCATATAAGCTTTTTAAAATTCTTCTTTTTTCATATCCTATCATTTCCTAAAGCTTTTTCTAGCCTAAATTAATAATAGGCACTTTTTAACACACAACCATATAGAAGTATTTCCATATAATTTATTCATTCATTTTATTTTTTTGAGCAAAATTTATTTCATAATTTAAAATATTTTTTATTTTCTCATAATAATATTGAATAATGGATTATATTCTAGTATTATATAGGTGTAGAATAAAACTAAATCGGCAAAACTAGAGAAATTTAGTGACGCAAAGCTATAGGGACTAAGACTTATAAAGTATCTTATGAGTTATGTCAGCCAGTTGCCAAAAAGATATTTTCTTTTTGTTTTTATGAAAGTTTTTTAGGGGGATGTAAAATGTTTATGGAGAAAATAGATACGTGTACACATGTATTAGCTGCTTATATTAGTAGTTCACATGATTATTGTAATTTTATAGATACACAGTTAGATGATTTTATGCTAGAGTACGGAGAAAATGTAGTAGAATCATATTTATACCAAGTGATGTTCTTAATAAATAAGTACAATTAGATAGATTTTATTTTCTAGAAAATCCTTTTTAGTTTTATCTACTTTTAAATAGTCTTACAATAAATGATACAAATTTAATTCAAATATATTTATTTTTTATAAAATTCGATATAATGAAGATGTAAAATAACATCAAAAACAAAAAAAGAAACTACAATCTATTGCTCTAGAGTGAAGTTTCATAACCAATCATAGTAAGTTATTTTTTTTATAACACTCAATTTTTATATCAAGCTAAAAATCGCTCTTTCACTAAGAGTGACTTTTTACTTTTTGAGAAATAATATATATTTCTTAAGAAAAAATAAATGTATATAAATCTAGCTGTTAAAATAACACTCTAAATAAAAATTTCCTCATTTCTCCAACTAATTTCTTATTAATAGATTGACTGTAGAATATAAAACTATAAATATTTTCAAGAATATATAAAATAATTTGCCACCAAATTACAACTTATAGTAGCAATATGGTGACAAATCAAACTTTTGTTATATTCTATATTTTTAGCTTTCAATAACTCTTCCTTTATAAAATTCGCATCTAAACCACATAAATCTGAATATTCAGATTTAAAGTATGGTATAGAATTTATTAAATCACTTGGCTCTAAATTCAACTCAATTTCTTCTTTTAACAACATCAGCTTTATCCCCTGAATTTTTTATAAATTCTAAATATTCAAAACATTAATTTTTAATATAAAAACACTTCTCTAAACTTATTTTATCATAAAGTCTTATTCATAATATATTCATACGACAAAAATCATTCGACAAAGTAAAAAAATATACACTAAAAGCACTCATATAAAAAGAATACTTTTAGTGTATGTTAATGTATATATCTAATACAATTATAACTTGTCTTATGTTTTAGTATGATAATTTTTGTTCGTTTTAGTATTACAATATGTATTATAGTTTTACTCATTTAGATTAATAATCACATATATATATAATATTTAGCGACTTTATCCAATGATAATTTATTTTATGATATAATTATTATAAAATTTCAAATCATTTTCGTATTGTTAAATGAAATTTATTCAAAATTACTTAAGTTATGGAGAGTTTTATTATGTTAGATATGTTTATAACAATTATTTCTTCTGTTATAGAAATTTGGGTGTGCAAAAAAGTGTTTGATTACACAAGTAAAGTAAAAACTAGTTTAATAAATTTATATTTTTTAATTTCAACCTTTATTATTATTTCTACTTTCTATACTAATGTTGGTGCTGATAATAGAATATTAATATGCATTTTTGTAATGTTTATTTTTTATAAATTAAATTATGAGGTTAATATATCCAAATGTTTAATAGTTTTGTTTTCTTACTGGGCAATATTGGTGTGCATAAATGCATTAAGTATGATAGTGATAGTTTCAATAAATAATTTGAGTTCTATGAATATTTTATTAAATGATAATTTTTATAGATATGAAACTATAGTTTTAGGAAATATAGTTCTTATTGCTCTATTGTACATTTATAAATTCATATCTAACGATTTGCAAGTGACTAAAAGAGAAATTTATATGTGCATACCAATAGTAGCAAATATGATATCATTTTTTATATTTTATAAATATATCTTAAAACTTCTAGATATTTCTTCTACTACCAGATTAGATATCTTAATTATGGTACTATTATTAACATTTTCTAATATAGCATTGATTTCTAGCCTAGTTAAAATATTAAAAAGTAATAAAAAATATATTGAATTAACTAAACTACAGGAAAAAATAAATGTTGAAAATAAATATTATAGTAATATAAAAAAATATTACATTAAAACAAAAGAACTAAACCATGATATGAAAAATCATCTTATTTGTATTAAGGAAATGAATAAAAAGAATATTGATACTAGTAATTACATAAATAACATAGAAAAAAAGCTTGATGAATATAGTACCGTATTTGATACAGGAAATATTACTTTAAACATTATATTATCAGAAAAAAAAGAACTTTGTATAGAAAAAGGAATTGATTTTAGAATTAATATAAACTTTAGTGATTGTAATTTTATTAAAGAAGAAGATATATGTTCTATATTTGCAAATGCATTAGATAACGCAATCGAAGCTTGTGAAAAGATTAAAAATGGTGATAAAAAAATCAAATTGCAGGGAATGATAGTAAATAGATTCTTTGTAATAAAAATTACTAATACAAAATCAAATGATATTTTATTGAAAAAGAATACTTTTTTAACTACAAAAGAAGATAAAGAATTTCATGGATTAGGAATAAAAAGTATAAAAAATTCTTTAGAAAAATATGGTGGTGCAATTTCTATAAATTTCTCTGAAAATTTATTTTATTTAAATATGATGATACCAATTGGAAAATCACAAAAAGATTCAAATATTGCATATGAGAATAGTTGATATCCATAATTCATTAATAAAATTATTTAAGGAGAAAGTTAAATGATAAAATCTTGTGCTGATAAAATAGCTTTTTTGTTTGTTTTAAATCAAGTAATAGAAAAAGACGATTTAGAAATCTGTTCATATGGGTTAGAGATTTTACTATCTTCTATAATAAATACTTTAGCTTCATTAATGATAGGTTTGGTATTAGGTAAATTGATTTATTCTATAGTATTCTTAATATCTTTTTGCATAATAAGACAATTTTCAGGTGGCTATCATGCAAATAGCAATAAAAACTGTATCCTAATTTTCAATAGTATTTTTTTTATCTCTATGGTTTTGGGAATAATTTTAAACAATTCTAATCCTATTCCATTATTTTTAGTGATATTGTCTAGTTTTAACTTTATAGGCATTTTTATTTTTGCTCCAGTATGCCATGCTAACAATCCACTGAATGAAATAAAATATAAAAAAAATAAGTTAATGTCAAGAATTATATCTATAACTTTATTCTTGACTATTCTTCTAGGATGCAGATACTTATCTATTTACAATTATGTTGTATACACTTTTTTAGCTTTATTTTGGATAAATTTATTGCTAATTATTCAAATCATTATAAATAAAAAAATAATATAAGGAGATGTTAACATGAAAAAAATTCTATATCATTTTATGAAAGTATGTGGTGTATTAGCTATGTTTGTAGCATTTTTATCTGCAAACACAACTTCTCTGTGGCATGTATATCAACCAAAAACACCAGAAAAACTAAAAAAATTCTAAAAATCACTAAAAAGAAGGTAGCAGCTATCTTGAACAGCACCCTATTTAGTAGACACAGTAAACAAGATACTGTAAAATTCTACTAAATGGGGTGATTTTTTTGATTAAAAAATGTAATGTAAGAAAAACATATAGTGTTGAATATAAATTATTAGCAATTAAAAGACATATAGAAGATTAGCTGAAGAATTTAAAATTCATGAGCAAATGATAATTAAATGGTGTAAGAAATATAGAGAACTTGGAATAGACACTCTTGAAGAACAGCGAGGATCTTGTAAAGGATCTTCAAAAGGAAGACGTAGAACTAAAGAGCTTTCAAAAGATGATGAAATACTTAAACTTAAAGCAGAAAATGAATATTTAAAAAAGTTGTTAAATTTAGAAAGATTGTTATACACACAGTAGATAAATATCGTATTATACATAGCATGAGAAGTAATTATACGGTAAGTTTTTTATGTTCAATTATAGACGTCTCTAGAAGTGGATATTATAAATGGATGTTGAAGCAAAAATCTCCCAATAGGGATTATGATTTAAAAAAAAGATTATTGACATATATAATAAATCTAAAAAAGTATATGGATATAGGCGTATTAAAGCTACGCTTTTTAAGAATTATAAAATAAAAGTAAATCATAAAAAATTATTAGATTGATGAAGTCTTTAGATATAAAATCTTTAATTCGTAGAAAAAGATTTAAATACTTTAGCCAAAAAATATAATATTTGATAAAGTAGAGCCTAATATATTAAATAGAGAATTTAAGTGTGATAAACCTAATACAAAATGGGTCACAAATATAACATATTTGTACTATGGAAAATCTCTTCAGAGAATTTATTTATCTGCTATAAAAGATTTATACAATAATGAACTCATTTCATATGAAATGAGTTCTACTTTAGATGTTAAATTTATACTAGATACAGTTACTAAGGCTATAAATAACCTTTCTGATTCAGATAAGAAGTCACTATTAATTCATAGTGATTAAGGGTTTCACTACACTTACTGGGATTATAAAAATATCTTGAAAATAAATAATATTACTCAAAGTATGTCTAGAAGAGGAAATTGTTATGATAATGCCTATATGGAAAATTTCTTTGGTCATCTTAAAAGTGAAGAGATCTACTTAAATTCGTATACTTCAAGAGATGATCTAGAAACTGCTGTTCATAGCTATATACGTTGGTATAACTATGATAGATTACAATCTAAATTAAATAGCAACACACCTATAGAATATAAGCGTGCTGCTTAAAAATAACTATCTTATTAAAAACTGTCTACTAAGTAGGGTTCAGTTCAACTACTCTTCTATCCACTTAGTTAATATGAAGCATATTAATATTATTTTTTTAGAATACATTAAATCAACAAAATGACTTTAATATATTTATTAGATATTTTTCGCTCTCAATGCTTAAAGCTTTCAAATATACACAATAAGAGTTTTCATTCGTAAAAATTTCGATAATATTATCTTGTTTATTTACACTTACTATATCTTTAAATTTGATATGATTTTTAGTATTTTTACTTCTAAAAATATATTTATCATCAATCAAAATATCATCATCTGTAATTGAAATATAAAGTTTATTTTTATACTTTATTAAAAACTTATATGTTTGTTCAATATAAAAACCTGCAAGAAATAAGAATAGAAAAGTTACTTTGAATGCACATATTATTGAAAATATTATTACAAGAATACTTATAATATATATTTGTTTAAAATAACCTCTATCAAGATAATTTATCAGCATTGAAAACCACTCCTATTATTATCTTATTTACATTTCACTTAGTTAATGTAAAAGCTCAAAATAAATTCAAAAAATATTACTTATAACTTAGTATTTACAATCCTTACAGTATTTATTTTCAAAATATCAGTCACTGCACATTTATATATTTATTATATCATAGTTTCTATAATCAGAATTTTAGTTCGCTGATTAAATTACTCATAGAAAACAAATTTTTTAACATTATTAATAATTTATTTTTAAATTTTAATTGTAGGAAACATAGTAGTTTAAACTACTATGCTATCTACTTAGTTAATATAAAACGCAGGATGATTGTCGTATTTTTATAACAATAAATACAAATTTACATACCACATAGTTAATATAAAACCCCAAAATAGATTGAGCACTTTCAAAACTTTAAGTCACATAATCCTTTTAAAATTGCAGTGAGCGAGTAATAGTGTTTTTTGACACTTCACAAAAAACCTATATAGTACAGTAAATTCAACGACTGCGAACAAACCATCAAAAAAAACGAACACTGCAAAATCTCTATATATTTATTGTACCATAAAAGAAGTTCTATTAAATACAAGAATTACATAATAAATTAGATTAAATATATTCAAACAAAAAGAACTTGTGCGAACAATCTTTTTGTTTGAATTCTTGAATTAAATTGTAACAAGTTAATTTATTCCATCTACGCCATTATAAAAAGTCCTCTTCTATGATGGCACAAATAATATTGACATCCTCAACATCTATTAATTTGTATACCAAATAGTTATTTATATTCAAAATAATCTTCTCCATCTTGGTTATAAAATAATATTCTACTTGCCAATCCTTGTTCATATTTATAGTTTTCTTTATCACCTACATAAGAAAACGTCAATGACATACTTCTTGATGGGTCTAATGAAATTATATCTAAATAAATAGTACATTTTTCTCCTGGTTTTAATATACTAAAACTATTAAAATCCATTTTTATTTTAGCATATTGCTCCATATATAATGTTGAATTAGCTTCTCCATAAACCTTTAATTTTGTTATATCTAAATTTTGTGTACTTGTATTTTCTACATTTATAGGAACAGTTGGGTCTTTATATTCTTCAGTATAATATTCAAGGTTTTCATCGTAACATTCAAGATAGCTTCCTTTATCTTTCCAAATTATGTGATTCGAATCAAAATCAATCTTTAATCCACATATTATATTCTTATTTGAGGCTGGAAGGCTAATGTTATTAATTGTATTTTCACACTCTAACATAATTTTATCACTTAGATTTCCTATCCCTGTTACTTTTGTAGCGTTTTTAAGCATATCTTTATTACTTCCAATATCAACTAACGCTATTGGAGTATTTTGAGCTATTGTAGAACCAACAAGCGCATACACTAAATCGGTTCCACTTGCTATGTAAAATTCTTTTGTCCCATTATAGAACTTATTTACTATCTTCTTATTAGTATCATATCTATCTACTCCACCCAATCTAGTTGAATTAGTATCATTTACTAAGTTATCATTCATTGATGAAGTACCACCTATCGCATAACTTTCTATTCCAGTAGTATTAAATGGTACACTTTTCCCATCAGTCAATACTATGGGTGCTTTATCTCTAACAGCCGCAGAAGCAATACTCATAGCATCTGGTTCACCTTTGAAAGCATTAGTTAATATTACCTCACTTACTTTATTAATAGAATTTATTTCTTTTGCTACATTGTAACTTGTCTTAATCCTATTGCTTCCTTGAAGTCTTTTAGTCTCTATTCCTTTATCTTTTAGAAAGGTTTCTGTTGCCTTATCAATAGAACTTTCTCCACCAATTATATACACCTTGTTAGCTTTCTCTACTCTCTTAAGAGTTGCATTTGGTATGTTATTCTTTTTAGTTAAAAGAATTGGCGCATTTGTAGCTCCTGCAAGTCCACTTGCACTTAGACCATCAGCCATAGTACTATCTGCATTTACAAGTATTGCAGTAGTATAACTTTGTTTATCTGCAATAATCCCAGCAGTTTCATATTTATCTGCTCCTTGAATTTTATCAATTTTATCAAGTGCATTTGCAGATACAGGACAACCAGCAACAAACATTGACATAGCTAACCCTAATGATAATAATTTCTTTGATTTCAAAATATCTCCCCCTTTTTTCATGTCTCTCAATCAAATTGTATAACAAACATATATTATATGTTGTCGAAAGTACAAACTATTTCTACTCAATTAACCACATTAAATAACATTAGAATAAATTATTTTCTTATAATCTTATTCTTTATAATATATATAATTATTATAATATAATTGAAGTATTTTACTTTAACCATATTATTTAATTTTGAGAGGAAAAACTTTATGAAAGGTGGCGTAAGAAAACGTGGTAATAAATGGTATTGTTACTTTAAATTAGCCATTGTAGAAGGAAAAAGAAAGAAAATAGAACGTGTAGGTGGAGATACTAAAAAAGAGGCTCAGCCAGCTCTTAGAATAGCTTTAAATGAATATGAAGATTGTGGAAATGTTTTTGACGAGAATAATATTAGCGTATCCGATTTTTTAGATTTTTGGTACAAAGAATATGTAATGCTTAATTGTAAATTTCAGACTCAAAATAATTATAAACGTGCAATAGAAAATCATATAAAACCAAATTTAGGAAAGTACCGATTAAAACTTATAACACCCATGATTATTCAAAAATTTTTGAACGATAAATCTAAAGAAAATTATTCTAGTGGCACTATAAGAGTAATCAAGGGTGTTTTAAATAATTCTTTTAAGATGGCTGTCCATCCATACAGATTTATAAAGGAAAATCCTATGCTTTATGTCAAAATTCCTAGGTACTTTGATTCAGATTGGGTTTGTACCAAAAAAAATGGTTCTCAAATAACATTACATAACTTAAAAAACATGTCACGAACTATAAATAGAGAATTAGGAATAGATTTTAATTTTCATAGCTTAAGACATACCCATGCCACTATGCTTCTTGAAGCAGGAGCAAATATAAAAGATATACAAAAAAGACTAGGTCATAATAAAATTGCCACTACTATGGACACTTATTCTCATGTAACTGATAAAATGAAGACTGAAACAGTGAATATTTTTGAAGGAATTATAAAGTAATTTGCCACCAGATTGTAATTATGGTGGCAAATGGGTGGCAAATCACCTATTTTGTTACATTTTTAGTTATTCAAGACCTTGAAAACGCTACATTCTTTATATTTTTAATCAATTTCTGACTTAAATGGAGTGTCATCAGCTTTTGCTATTCTGTATTCTTTATCAGTTATATAACCAAGTTCATGCATTTTATACAACACAGTCAACTGTCTCTTCTTAGCCTCTCCATGGTCAATATACCTCGCAGGATTATTGGTCATACCCGCAAGCATAGCACACTCAGCTAGGTTTAACTCTCCAACTTTTTTACCAAAATACACTTCAGCTCCTTTTGCAGCTCCATATGCATTTTTTCCTAGGTACATATTATTTAGATACGCTTCAAGGATTTCATCTTTACTCATAATCTTATTCATCTGCTTTGCATTATACATATCCCTTATTTTTCTCTTCATAGTTTTATCATCACTTGTAAGCAGATTTTTTGAAACTTGCATGTCTATAGTACTTCCACCTTGTGTTGTGTCTGTAAACACATTATTAAGTACTGACCTAGCTAAGGAAATAACATCTACTCCTTTATGCTTATAAAATCTCTCATCTTCTATTGAAACTATAGCCTGTTTTAAGTCCTTTGGCATTTGTTTTATACTGACAACCTCACTACTTATATATTTAGACTTAATTAATTTTTTAGTGACTTCAGGTGAACCTTTTATAGCTGAAACTGTAAAAATTGCACCTGCCACTGAAAATATAATAAGTGCCACTAACATAACAGATAATAATGCTCTAGCTATTTTAATTCTCTTTTGCTTTCTTCTTTTTTTGCTTTTTAATTTTCTATCTCTTTGCTTGTACTCAACTCTTCGTCTATCTCTCTGACTATAATCTGTATTTAAAGGTCTTACATTATCTCTTGTAAAACTATCTCTTTTTATAATATTTTGTGAATCTACCTTTTCACTCATTCTTTTACTAGAGGCTGTCTGAGAATTTTTATTTTTTTTACTTGTTGAAGTATAAGAATGTTTAGATTTTTTATTACTATCTTTATTATTACTAACTTTTTTACGTCTTATTTTATTATTATCATCATCATTGTAATAACCCATTTTAGTCTCCCTTCTTTATATAAGGTACATTATACATTGTTCCACAAAATAAATCAAAGAACAAAATTGTAAGTTTAAGGGTCAATTTTATAAAGGATATTTTCACTAATTTTCTCTATATTTGCGATTAATATTCATCTTTTATTTTTAAAAATAGCTTTGCAGTTGCTAAAGTGTCACTATCAGCTCTATGAGCATTTATATTCTCTATATTATAATAAGCACAAGCTGTTTCAAGCTTCTTATTTTTTCCTTTATAACTTTTACATTTTTTTAATAATTCTAGTGTACATATATAATTATTTATTGGCTCTAAATCCAACTTTCTAAGATAGTAATTTAAAAACTTTAAATCAAATTTTGCATTATGTGCAATTATAGTTCTATCACCTATGTATTTTCTAAATCTAGGTAAAACCAACTCTAAAGACTCCTCTTTTTCTACCATTTCATTACTTATGTGTGTCAATTCCGTTATAAATGAAGAAATTATACCCTTAGGTTTTATTAACCTTGAATAGTTTTTTACAATTTCGTCATTTTTTATTTCTGTTACACCTATCTCTATTATTTCACAACCTTTATATGGATCTAATCCTGTAGTTTCTAAATCTACAACTACATATTCTCTCATATCTCTTCTCCTTATTATCAAATGGATATATTTATATTCTATATTTATGCAATATACTAATCAATACTTAATTTTATATGATATATGAAATTTTTACAAATTTTACTAAATATACAGCAGATATTCCATTATAAATAAAGATTATTTTACTATAATAATTAAATTTTTATCTTATTATCATTTAATCTATTTTGATAAACATTATTATTTAATTTTTTATTGCTTAATTCTTTAAAATCTAAACTTTTACATTGTTCATCATTTTCCCATATTCCTGCCTGCTTATTTCCATCACTTTTATATAATACACCTTTGCCATTTTTCTTATTATCTAAGAAATAACCTTTATATATATCATTATTTGGATAAGTTAATTTTCCTAGACCATTTTTAAAACCATCTTTAAATTCCCCTGTATATATTGAACCATCTTTATAAGTATATTTACCTATTCCATGCATCTTATCATCTTTCCATAACCCTTCATACCTTTCCTTACTTGAAAAAATATATGTTCCAAATCCATTTTTCTTCCCATCAATAAACTCACCTTTATATAAGTCTCCATTATCATATTTGAATACTTTTTCTCCCTTTAATTTCTTATCAATATTCTTATTTTTATCGCTATTTCTATCTTGTGTATATGTTTTTTCTCTCCTTGTCTCAATTAAATCTCTATCATAACGAAAACCTTTTTTTGACTTATTTTTTATACTAGTTTTTTTCTTATTAATAAAAACTCTAGCTAATTGAATAAATATAAATGCAGATGATAAACATATAAACACACATACTATTGTTCTAAAATAACTAGTTATATTTTCCATAAAAATCACCCTTTTACTATAAAAATTTATTTAAAATACCTAATATAATATATATTTTTATTAGTTGGCATTTATACTTTTAAGACTATATATTAAGTAAATCTCATTTTAAAAGAATCTCTCTTAAAATAAACTAAGTACAATAAACACAGATAATTAATAGATACGTATGAAATATCCTTGAATACTTCATATAAATATTTCTATACAAAGAAATAAAAAAGATGAACCCTAGAAAACAGAGTTCATCTTTTAATAAAAAAATATCTATTTAATAGTAATTAAAAGAAAATACCTATTTACTATTAAAAATATTTTTTAATTTATTTTATCTATTCTTTTATAAGAACTTTTACAACTTCTGATATATACATAGTATGATAATCTTTCTTTGGATACCACTTTTCATCATTTTCTTTAGCATCAAAGTTTTCTGGTGGCATTGTATCATGATATAATTTTTTACAAACCATAATCATATTAGCTTCTTCAAAGGCTACTGTATCATCTATAAAATATGGTGTAAGTCCTGCTTTTTCTACTTTATTTGTATCTCTACCAGAAATAGTACCACAAATATTTAAAGCTTCTCTGTATTTTTCATCAAAAAATGCAATTGTAAATGTGTCATTATTATCTACAAACTCTTTTGTATATCTCTGTGGTCTTATGTAAGTTGTTACAACATTTTTACTCCAATACACTCCAACACCACCCCAGCTTGCAGTCATTGTGTTAAATTTATCTGAGTTTCCTGCTGTTATAAGTAACCACTCTTTACCAATTTTAGTGAATGGATTAAACTGTAGTTCTTCAATTTTTACTTCTTTAAATCCCATAACATCATCCTACCCTTCATCTTTTAATAAATAAGTCATTTGTTAAAAATTTAAATATATGCACTTTTATAATACAGCTTTCAAGATTATTTTCCATATTCATGTAAATTATAATACAACAAATCAATTACTTTCGCAAGAAGTAGTTTTTATATTTTTTAATCATAAAATGTCAATAAAATATATTAATTATAAAATATATAATACATTTATTAAATTTAGAATACTATAATATTAAAAATGTAGAAAGCATATATACTTTCTACACTTATTACTATTTTATATATTTTTATAGTAGTTTAGTTCCATTTAAATCTAGTTTTGTTCAAAAACTATCATAATCACCAAATTTTGTTCTATTAATTGTAACTTTTTATACTTTATTAATAACATTTAAGTTATTATTCTTATCAATATATATTTTCTCACTATCTAAATCTTCATCAAACATCTTTATTATATTTTCTATTTCGTTTTTGTATTCATCTTCATGTACTCTATAAAGCATTAAATCTTCTAATAAATCTTTTATATCAAAATACACATCTTCTAATAAATAAAAATATCCATCTTCTATATTCTTTAATTTATCTATAGTATCCAATTTTTTATCTATATCTTTTATAACTTCTATGTTTTGTATGTTTATATTTATAATTGTCAATAAGTACATTCTCACAGTTTTTATTATCTCAATAGAAAAATCTACAATATCATAATTTCCTTCTTTTTTATAAAGTGATTCTTTAAATTTATCAAAACAATCATTTAAATCTGGATTTATGTTATTAAATGGAGGTCTTATTATATCTAGCATTATTAAAAGATTTTGTATATCTACATTATTTGTAATTGCCTCATCCAAAATAAATAAATTATATGCATCATTTAATGGGTCATGTGCATCTCCACTAAACTCTAAGTTAGCAAATTCAAGTAAATTTTTTAGTGATATATAGTTCATACATTTTATACCACACTCTATATATTTCTCTTTTATATCCACAAATAACTCTCTAATGTTGTTTACGAACCTTGGATGATTGTTTTTTTTAGAACTTCTCATATCAGTGTTATTGAAACATGTTAAATCTAAATTACCAAAAGTATATATTCCTTCAATCTCAGAAAATATGCCTAACCACTTTTTAAACTTTCTCATGACCTCTTCATAGCTTGGTGCATACTTTAATTCTTCTGAAGATATATGAGTCAACTCTTGTATATGAGGATACAACTGGGCATTACTTACTGGCTTTATTAAAGATTTAAACTTATCAATATTTTTTGTCTTTTCATCATACATAACTGCTCCAATTGCAATTATATCTGAATTTAATATATCTCTCTTTGATTTAGAATTTGGCATATTCATCTCAAAATCTATATATACTCTCTTCAATATAAACACCCTTTCCAATTGTTTATAGTGATTCTTTTAATTACTTTTATTCATAATTTTCTAAGAAAGAATGTTTCTCCCCATCTTTTTGCCACCCTAGTACCGAATCAAGATTTACGTTTTCTGCTGCTTTAAATATAGATTTTTCTACATTTTTAAAATTTGGCTCTAAACTTTTTATTAAATCTTTTATTTCATATCTTTTATTTCCAGTTTTTTTAGCAGCAACCATGCACGCACAATTTAAAGGCCATATACCACTATTTTGGATAAATCTTATAATGTGGTCTTCTCTTATATAGTAAAGTGGTCTTATAATTTTTATTCCTTCAAAATTAGTGGAATTAAGCTTAGGAAGCATAGTTTTAAAATTTCCTGCACACAACAAATTAAGCATAGTTGTTTCTATTACATCATCATAATGATGACCTAATGCAAGTTTATTACACCCCAATTCTTCTGCTTTTGAATATAATGCTCCTCTTCTCATTCTTGCACACATATAACATGGATAATCTTTTGCAATTTCATCAGCTATTTCAAATATTCTTGAATCAAATAAATGTATTGGAATATTTAAATACTCACAATTATCTATAAGTAATTGCCTTATATTTGCATGATATCCAGGGTCCATAGCAATAAATTCAACATCAAAATTAACTTGTCCATGTCTCTTTAATTCTTGAAACATTTTAGCCATAAGAATACTATCTTTTCCTCCAGATATTGCTACAGCTATTTTATCCCCTTCTTCAACTAGTTTATAATCTCTTATTGCCTTTATAAACTTAGACCATAAATGTTTTCTATATTTTTTTATAATACTTTTTTCTATATCCCTTAGTGAAAGTCTTTCCTCAAAAGGAACTATAATTTCACAGCCTTTTCCTGATAGCTCACTCATTTAATCACCTCGTATATTTATGTTAATAATATTTTACAAAAAAGTCTACCTACTTCTATAAAATACTATAGTTTTACTTTAATTTTAATAAATACTTTATAGTTTACAATAACACATAAACTTATAATAACATAAATAAAGCCTTTCTTTTATTATCTTTTTTATTTTTCTCATTTAATATTTTATTATGAGTAACGATTTTTAAATGTATGAATATTATACACTAGATAGACTTACCTATCTATTTACAACAAGGAGGTTTTCATCTTGGAAAATAAAACTAGAGATATTAAAAAAAATTGTGGTTCATCTTTGGCTAGACCATATATTAATAATCAAATTTTCACAGAAATGTACTGCCTTTCTGATGCATTAAAATTTGGAACTATATTTCCAGAACTAAATTTATTAGAATCTGAAATGTACAACAAAGAATTATATGCTAAGCCAAAAAAATTAAGAGGAGGTAGAAGATAATGAAAGATTCATCTAGAGCTGAACTTATGAGAAAAATTCAGGAAACATCTTTTGCATGTGTTGATATGAACTTATATTTAGACACTCATCCTGATGATAAAAATGCTATCAACACTTACAATTCATTATGTAACCAATTTGCACAGGCTAGATACGCTTACGAAAATAAATATGGTCCTTTAACTAACTTTGGGTATGCTCCAAGTAGATGCCCTTGGCAATGGGCTGAGCAACCTTGGCCTTGGGACAGAGAATTTAATTATTAGACATCAAGTATTGGAGGATTGAAAATTCATGTGGATATATCAAAAAACTTTACAACACCCAGTTAATATAAAAACTTGTGACCCAAGAATGGCTAAGTTTCTTATAACTCAATTTGGCGGACCAAATGGAGAGCTTGCTGCATCTTTAAGATATTTAAGTCAAAGATATACAATGCCTACTGGTAATATGCGTGCACTTTTAACAGATATTGGTACAGAAGAACTAGCTCACGTTGAGCTTATATGTACTATGGTTTATCAGTTAACTTCTGATGTAAGCCCAGAAGAATTAAAAGCTGCTGGTCTTGGCTCAAACTATGCACAAAATGGATATGGAATTTATCCAACAGATTCAAATGGAGTTCCATTTGATGTAAGACCTATCGCAGTTATGTCAAATCCTGTAACTGATTTACATGAAGATATGGCTGCTGAACAAAAAGCACTTGCAACATATTATCAACTTATAAACTTAACAGATGATGTTGATGTTATAAACGTACTAAAATTCTTAGGTCAAAGAGAAATAATTCACTATCAAAGATTTGGTGAAGCTTTAATGGATGCTTATGAATTAGAGGAATGTCAAAAAATATTCTAAAATTCTTCTTTATATATAAAACTACAATTATTTACTAATTTACTAACTTACTTTTTCGCTTAAATTAGCTTAAAAATATAAAAAACTATAAAGAATTGTCCATTTTCTATACACAGATAGAATAAATAAACAACAAAAAGCAGGTACTGAATCAACAGTAATAATAGATAGTAATCTACAATACTATTGACACCATACCTGCTTTTATTTTATAAGCAATAAAGAAATATCTATTTATAAAGTTTTATCATTAAATTTAAATGATTATAAAACTCTTCTTGCATTTACATATCTACTTGAATAGTAACTACTATTTATATTAGATATTGTTACCTTTTTTGATGAACCTGAAGATGCGTGTATCATCTCTCCATTTCCCATATATATTCCAACATGACTTACAGAGCCATTATTTGAACCTTGTGTATCAAAGAATATTAAATCTCCGCTTCTAAGGTCTCCTCTATTTACATATGTTCCATACTTACTTTGGTCTCTAGATACTCTTGGTATACTAACTCCAGCAGATTTTTTCATAACATATTGTGTGAATCCAGAACAGTCAAAACTATTTGGACCTTCTGCTCCCCATACATATGGTTTTCCAAGTAGTGTCTTTGCAAAGCCTATTACACTATCAGCTCCCTGACTTGGAGAATTAGTTGAATCGGATGGAGTTGAAGTATCAACAGAACCTTTTTCTGCAAGATATTGACTTGATACATATCCTGTTTGGTCATCGTGATTTACTTTTGTCCATCCACCATCTTCTGAGATACTTCCAACTTCAGTACCATAACTTAACGTAGCCACTTTAGAGTGTCCTGTTCCTGGTCCTGTTCTAAGGTTTAATGATTTTGCTGTTACAACTTTTGTATCCTTTACAATATCACTTGAACTGCTTCCATCATTTCCATTTGCAGAATCACTTAAGTTAGTTCCTAAGTATTTACTTGAAACATAACCAACTCTACCATTAGAACTTATTTTTGACCATCCATTTGATTCAGATATGTATCCAACTTCAGTACCATATCCCAAAGTAGATATTTTAGAACTTCCTGTACTTGGACCTGTTCTAAAATTTAATCCCTTTGCTGTAACAACTTTTGTTGATTTTACTGAAGCATCATTACTTTCATTACTATTTCCTAGGCTATTTATTGATAAATATTTTTCATGCACATAACCTGTATTCCCATTATATTTAACTTTTACCCAAGAACCATCTTTTCCTATGTACTCAACTTTATCACCTTTGTAGAACTTTCCTATAGATGCATTATTTGTACCTGGTCCTTTTCTAAAATTTACTGCATTCCCTGTTATTGTTCTACTTTCTACAGTTGAACTTTCTATTTCAGACTCATTAGCATATGCTAAATTCCCCATTGTAGGCATTATTATCGCTGTGGCCATTATACTGGCTGCTACTCTCTTTTGATTAAAATTCATAACTTTCCACTCATCTCCTCTTTTCTAGTAGATTTATTTTTTTATTTCTAACATAAAAGAAATAATTGACACTATTTTTAAATATCAATTATTTCTTTTATATTAATATTATTACAAATTTGTAACTATTTGTCTATAGTAATAATTCTATACCATAAATTACCATAAATGTTTTTTAATCATAGAGAGGTTAAAACTCAGTCATATAGCCAAACTATATCTTATTAAACAATTTTATATTTTTTAACTTTTTTGTAACTTTTATAACCCTGTTGAACCAAATCCACCTTTTCCTCTTTCGGAATCACTTAATTCTTTAACTTCTTCTATATTAATCTCATATATAGGTTTTACTACCATTTGAGCAATCTTCATATGTTTTTCAACTTTAAAATCATTTTTTCCATGATTTATTAATATGATTTTAAGCTCTCCTCTATATCCCTCATCAATAGTTCCTGGTGTATTTAACACAGTAATTGAATGTTTTAAAGCAAGTCCACTTCTAGGTCTTACTTGCGCTTCTGTCATAACAGGAAGTTCTATACATATTCCAGTTTTAATAAGTTTAGTCTCTCCAGAAGGTATTACAACCTCCTCTATAGAATACAAATCCATACCAGCATCACCTTTGTGAGCAAAATTAGGTATTATAGCGTCGTCATTTAATTTTTTTACTTTTAAATTGTACATTTTATATCTCCTTTCAATTTCCTATAAATATTATAACTTAAATTTCAGCCTCTTGAAGTTTTTTATTTTTTTGTGGTAATATAATTATTAGTGTTTTAAAGGAGGATTTTTTATGAAACTTGTACTTGCTGAGAAACCATCTGTTGCAAAAACTATAGCATCGTTTTTAGGTGCAAAGACTAGACAAGATGGTTACTTTGAAGGAAATGACTATATAATTACTTATGCAGTTGGACACTTAGTATCATTATATGATATGAAAGATTATGATAAAGATAAGTATTCTGGCTCTTGGAAAATGAATAACTTTCCATTTGTGCCTGAAAATAAGTTTAAATTCAAAATTGATAGTTCTAAAACCAAACAATTCAATACTGTAAAAAAACTTTTAAACAGAAAAGATGTGGAATATGTAATAAATGCCACTGATAATGACAGAGAGGGAGAACTTATAGCATTTTTAATATTTTTACTTGCAAAAAATAAGAAACCAGTAAAAAGAATTTTGGTAAATGAATGGACTCCAGAAGACATTACGAGAGGTATAAAAAACTTAAAAGATGAAGATGAAATGAGAAATCTTCAAGCTGCTGGATATACAAGACTTATTACTGATTGGCTAATTGGAATAAACTTCACTTCCGTTGCTACATTAAAATATGGAAATGGAAAATTATTAAATATAGGTAGAGTAATTCTTCCAACAGTCAAATTAGTCTATGATAGGGATATGGAAATACTGAATTTTGTTCCCAAAACTTATTATGAAGTAGAAGGTCATTTTAAAGCTGAAAATGGTGAATATAAAGGTAAATATATTAAAGGTAAAGAAAGTAAATTTGACACACTTGAAGATGCAAATAAAATCATAGCTTCAATTACATCTCAAACTGGTAAAATACTAGATAAAAAAGTTACTATGTCAAAAGAATATGCACCAAAACTTTTTAGTTTAACATCACTTCAAGGATATATAACTTCTAAGTACTCTAATTTTACCTCTGATAAAGTTTTAAATGTATGTCAATCTCTTTATGAGGGTAATGGTAAAGGTGGGTATATAACTTATCCAAGAACCGATTCTATTTTTTTAGAAGAAAGTTTAACTTCAAAGGCTTCTCAAACTTTAGAAAAATTAAAAGTCGGTCTTGAATATGAAAATAAAATTAAATTCTCCAAAACAAAAAGGGTCTTTGATTCATCCAAAGTAGATTCACATAGTGCTATAATTCCTACTTACATAATACCAAAAAATTTATCTAAAGATGAACAATTGGTTTATGATGCTATAAAAGATAGATTTGTAGCAAATTTTATGCCTCCTGCTGAATATGAGAATACAGAAATTAAAACTAAAGTAGATGATTGCACTTTTTTAACAAAAGGAAAAGTACTTAAATCAAAGGGATACCTTGAGGTGTATAATAAGGAAGAAAAAAACGATTTACTTCCTTTTGTAAACAAGGATGATATTGTTGATGTCTTAGAGATAAAGCCATTAACCAAACAAACAACACCACCTAAATCATATACTGAAGATACACTTTTAAAAGCTATGAAAAATTGTGGTAAAAATGTACCTGAAGAAGACACAACTGTACTTTCAGGGTATTCAATAGGAACATCAGCCACACGTGCTGATGTACTAAAAAAAATAAGTCAAGTGGGCTATGTAAAGAAAAAAGGCAAATCTTACTTTATAACAGACCTTGGAAAAAATTTAGTTGAAATTTTTCCTGTTAAGGACTTATTTGATGTAGATTACACTGGTAAACTTGAAAAAAGTTTAAGTGATATTCAAAAAGGTAAATACACTAGAAAAGAATATCTTACTCATATTATTAGTTTTATATATCAAAATGTTAATATTATAAAACAGGATGCTTCAAAAAATATAAATACAGAGGCTTATACTTTTGATTCAAAAACTAAAAAATTTACTAAAGTAAAAGCAAAGGATTCAAAAAAAAGTTTAACTGATTCTGAAAAGGAAATTGCTGTATCAAAAGATACAGATATTAAAAAAGAAAATAAAACCAATAATGAAAATACGTCTCTTGGTAAATGTCCTATTTGTCAAGGTGATGTTCTTGAGTTTGATAAAGGATTTGCTTGTAAAAATCATAAAGAGTGTAAGTTCGTTATTTGGAAAAATGACAAATACTTAAGCCTCTACAAAAAGAAAGTTAATAAAACTATGGTCAAAAATATTTTAAAAAAAGGTGAGACAAAAGTAAAATCTTTAACTTCTAAAAATGGAAACAAGTTTGATGCTACATTAAAATATAATAAAAATCCAGATACTGGCTACTTCAACTGGAAAATAGAATTTGATAATTAAATAATATTCATAAAAGCAGAAATAGCAGTAGTATAATATTAAATATATTATACTACTGCTATTTCTGCTTTGTGTAAAAATTTAACTTTATATAATAACTTCTCATATGTACATTTAAACTAATTTTTTTACTATTTCTGATAGTTTAAGTGTATGTTCATCTAATAAAGTTAGTTCCTCATCAGAAAGATTTGATAGTTTCTTTACTATAGACTCTTTAAGAATAGATTGTACAATATCAAATAATTCAAATGCTTTATCTGTCAATTCAACTCTAAGAACTCTTCTGTCTTTTGGGTCAGGAAATTTATTTACTAAATTATGCTCTACCAATCTATCAATAATTGGTGTCATATTTGATTTTAGTATTCCTAAATTAGAAGCTATTTGAGAAATTGATGATGAGTTTGATGTCATAAGATAAAGAATTACCTTTGCATGTGATGGAGCCATTGGACACTCTCCAAAATACTCTTTCATCATATCTGAGTTGTTTTGAAATTTTTTTAACAAATCGTTTTCTTTGAATATATTATTTTGAAGTACAAATAAAAAGTCTAAAAAAGAGTCTGCTATTTTAAGTATATTATCGTTATCCATATTTGTAACATCCCTTCAATAAATACTGTAATAAAATATTCATTACTTATTATAGTATAAATTATAAACTATTAATAAATTTAAAACAAGAAAAAGTTATTGACTCATAATAATTATAAATTTATAATCAAATTAGAGAATTATAAAATGCCAAAAAAGGGAAGTTTTTTAATTAGCCTAAAACTAAACTTAAATTATAAGACACTTTAAATTCTACAACAAGCTAGTGTAAAATATAATAGGAGGAGATATGAAAAGATATTTAGTAGTTTTTTTAATGTGTAGTTCACTGTTCTTAGTTGGATGTGGAAAAACAGATGAACCTGAACCAGAAAAACCTATAGCAGTCTCTGTTCAAAAGGCAGTAGGTGGAGAAATAGAAAATACAAATGCTTTCTCAGGAACTACAAAAGTTAAAGATGAGACATCAGTTACTGCTCAAACTGCTGGCACAGTTCAAGAAGTTTATGTGAAACTTGGCCAAAATGTAAGAAAAGGTGATGATTTATTGAGTATAACTAGTGAAGATTTAGAAAACAGTGTAAAACAGTCTAAAGCATCACTAGATTTAGCAAAAGCAAGTTATGCAAGTGCTACTGGGGGTGCATTAGAAGCTCAAGTGAATCAAGCAAAAACAGCTCTTGATAGCGCAAAACTTCAATATGATGAATCCCAAAGAAATTATGACAATAACAAGGTTCTTTATGAGCAGGAAGTAATTAGTTTAGACCAATTTAAAAAAATAGAAGTTGCTTTAGAACAATCAAAACAACAACTAGATTCTGCACAAAGAGCATACAATACAGCAACTTCAAAAAGTATACCTCAAGCTAAATCACTTGCTAAAAAACAACTTGACCAAGCTCAAGTATCATATAACTTAGCAATGAGTAACTTAGATAAGCTGACATTAAAAGCTCCAGTGGATGGAACAATCACAGCCAAAAACTTTGACTCAAAAGAGATGATAACACAATCACAACCAGCCTTTGTTATTTCTAATCCTAATATATTAGAAGTAGGCTTAAATGTAACAGAAGCAGATATAGCTAAATTTAAAAAGGATGGTAATGTAGATGTTGTTATTGAAGACCAAAGAGTTTTAGGAAAGATAGATTATGTTCCTTCAGTAGTTGACCCTCAGACATCTTTATATCCTGTTAAAATACTTGTTACTAATACTAACAACAAATTTAAAGCAGGAATGTCTGCACAAGTAAACTTAAGCGTTGAAAAAGAAAATGGAGCTGTTACAGTACCTAAAAAAGCAATATTTGAAGAAAATGGAAAAAAATATGTATACATAGCAACTAAAGATAACATAGCAAAGAAAACATTAGTTCAAACTGGAATTGTAACAGAGGATAAAATAGCAATCAAAAGTGGTGTAAGTGAAAAAGATACAGTGGTTATTGGGGGGATAAGTCTTATTTCTGATGGAACTAAGATATTTCCTGTAGAAAAGGAGAAATAGTATTATGAATTTAACACATACTTCCGTTAAGCGTCCTCTCACAATCATAATGGTCTTCTTAGTATTAATAGTTTTTGGTGGTATTGGATATAAAAAAATGTCAATAAATCTAATGCCTGATATAGAAATACCTGTTGTAATGGTTATGACTACTTGGACAGGTGCAGGTCCTCAAGACGTTGACGAACAAGTTAGCCAAAAAGTTGATGAAAGTTTATCATCTGTTTCAAATGTAAGCTCAACTATATCAAGTTCACAAGAAAGTGTTTCTATGGTCGTAGCTCAATTTGAATTTGGAACCAACCTAGATGAAATAATGAACGATGTTAGATCTAAAGTAGATGCATTACAAACTAGTTTACCAGATGATGCAGCTAAGCCAACAGTACTAAAATTAGATATGAATGCACAAGCTATAGGTCAGCTTGTTATATCTGGTGGAAATAATAATGCACAAGCACTAAGAAAATACGCTGAAGATGTAATTCAGCCTAAAATAGAATCTATAGATGGTACTACATCAGCAGACATTAAAGGTGGAGAAAAAGCTCAAGTTAATGTAATAGCTGACCCATCAGTTCTTTCAAATTATGGAGTTAGTTTATCAACTATAAAAGGTATTTTATCATCTAGTAATAAAACATTCCCTTATGGTTCAATTACTCAAGGTGAAGATAAGATAGTCTTAAGATCAATTGATAAATTAGAATCTTTGGATGATATAAAACAGATTCAAATTCCTGTAAAAGGAGGAAACACTGTTAACTTAGATACTCTTTGTAGTGTAGATTATGGATTTGCAGACAAAGATAGTATTTATAGATACAATGGAAAAAGCAGTTTAGTAATAGATATTTCTAAGCAACAAGATGCAAATACTGTAAAAGTTATGCAAGATGCATATAAATATGTAGATGAATTGAATAAAGAAAATCCACAATTTAAAATTAAAATTGCCAATGATACAAGTGCTTACATAAGCGAATCAATAAACAGCGTAATGAGCAATTTACTTATAAGTGCAGTTATTGCATTTGTAGTAATATTTGCTTTCTTAAAAAGTGTAAGAGCTTCATTAGTTGTTGCAGTGGCAATACCAATTTCTATAATAGGAGCAATAGCTGTTCTCTATTTTACAGGCGAAAGTTTAAACCTTATCACTGCAAGTTCATTGGTAATTTCAGTTGGTATGGTCGTTGATAATGCTACAGTTGTAATTGAAAACATATTTAAATACAGGAAAAGTGGTCGTTTGAGCATTGATGATTGTGCTATTGAAGGTACAAGAACTGTCACCAATGCAATACTAGCATCAACATTGACTACTATAGCTATATTCTTACCTATTATGTTTACAGAAGGTATAGCCAAAATAACATTTGGGGCTTTAGGTAAAACACTTATAGCTTCTCTAGCCTTCTCTTTTATAGGTGCAATTACTCTTGTTCCTAGTGTATTTGCAAAACTAAGTAGAGGTAAAAGTAGTGAAAAAATGAAGGAAAAAGATAGCCCTATATTTGATAAGGTAAGTGAAGGATATAAAAGATTACTAAGTGTATGCTTAAGACATCAGAAATTAGTAGTAATATCAAGTTTACTTATATTTGTAGCTTCTCTATTCGGAATGAGCTTTATAGGTATGGACTTTATGCCTGCAGCAGATAAAGGAGAATTGGCTATTTCTATAGAACTTCCAAAGGGTCTTAGCTTAGAAGCTAATGATTATTATGTTTCTATGACAGAGAAAAAAGTTTCAGATATTCCAGAAATCAAGACATTGATAACAAGTTTGACATCAGACTCAAATAATAATAGTGCAAGTATAGCAATTGAATTGGAATCTCAAAAAAATAGAAAAAGAACTACCGATGAAATAGAAAAAGAAATAATTGATAGAGTTGCTACTGTTCCAGATTGTAAAATAAATGTAAGTCAAAATAGTAGTGTTATGGGTGGAACTTCAGGAGCAGACTTCACATTAGAGATGAAGGGCCCTGATTTGGATGTATTAAAGATATTAGGAAAAGAAGTTGAAAAAGAATTCAGTTCTATAAAAGGATTTAGAAATGTAGAGACTTCCCTTACAGATACAACACAAGAAGCTCAATTTACAATAGACAAACATAGAGCTCAAGAATACGGTGTAAATACAGCAGAAATTGCAGGATTATTGCGTACTGCAATAAATGGTGATTCAGTTACTACTGCTACTATTGATGACTACAAAGTCGATGTAAATCTAAAGTTTAAAGCAGATAGTATCGATAATCTAGAAGATATAAAACAGTTAAAAGTAAATTCTACAACTGGAAATGAAGTACCTCTTGGAGCTTTCTCGGATATAAAAATGGTAGATGGTTTACAGTCCATATCAAGAACTGATGGTGATTTTTCTGTAAATATAACTGCAACACTTGATAATTTAGATGCTGGTACAGCTACAAAATTAGCATTAGAAAAAACTAATAAGATGCTAATCCCTAAAGACTACTCTATTGGTGTTGGTGGAGAAACAGAAATGATGAATGAATCTATGGCCAGTCTTGGATTCTCAATGGTTATAGCCATAGCACTTGTTTATATGGTAATGGTAGCTCAATTTGAATCATTTAGTAAACCATTTATAATAATGTTCTGTGTGCCATTTGCATTTGTTGGAGTTGTACTTTCTCTTTTGGTAACTGGTCAAAGTTTAAGTACTGTAGGTATGTTAGGTATAATCTTACTTATCGGTATCGTTGTTAACAATGGTATAGTTCTTATTGACTACATAGAACAACTTAGAAAAGCAAATAGTAGTAATGATTTAATTGGATTGGTTTCAATTGGTTGTGCTGCGAGACTAAGACCCGTTTTAATGACAACTGCAACAACAATTCTAGGTATGTTACCAACAGCATTATCTCTTGGTGAAGGTGGAGAAACAATGCAACCACTAGCCGTAGTTATAATGGGTGGGCTTACTGTATCTACACTAATAACACTAGTACTTATCCCTACTATATATTTAATATTTGATAAGTGGGAAAATAAGTTTTCAGATAGGATGCCTAAAATATTTGGTAAAATAACAGATAAAATAGGAGATATAAAAGGAAAAATATTTAAGAAACCAAAATTAAAAGCTAAAATTTAAATATAAATGGAGGGCGATTGTATTGAAGAAAAAAGTTAGTAAAATAATTGCAATTGGATGTGGTGTTGGTATAATAACAGCTAATTTAATGCCAGCCTATGCAAATGATAATACTTCTTCTATAAATAAAGTTGATAATGCTACCTTAAGTGACTCGACTAAAAGAACGGCTGAAAAAGAACTTTTAACTGCTAGAGATGCTGTCAGTGCAGCAATTAAAAATAGTGAAAAATTAAAAATGAAATCAGAAGAAATAAAAATGTTAAAAGAAAAACTAGAAGTACAGGATGAATTTGATAGTTTTACTGGAAGTGACAACTCATTTCCATATGACCAAATTGGACTTCTTAAAAATCAAAGCGAACAGGCAAAATATTTTATGGAAGACCAAATAGCAAATGATATTACTAATAAGTATAATGATTTAGTATCAAGAGAAAATGAGTTAGATAAAATAAAAAATAATCTTGAGATAAAAACTAAAGAAATTAAAGATATGAAGCTAAAAAAGGATTTAGGTCTAGTGACATCATTGGAAACTGAGTCAGCTGAGCTTGAACTTCAGACGCTACAAAATACTCAAAAATCTAAACTTCAAGAACTAAAAAATAATCAAGATTATTTTAAGTTGTTGACTAATATAAATTTAGACAACTATCAATTAGATAAAGAATACCGTTTTGAGTCTTTTAGAGTAGGTGGTTCAGTTGATTCATACATGGAAGGTAAGGTTAATGAATACTTAAAGTATGACCAATTGATTTTAGAACGTACAGAAGAAAGTTTTAATGATGACGATGAAAATAAGGCAGATTTACCAGATAGACCTAATCTTACAAGACCAGTTGCTCCTACAAAACCAGAACAAGGTAGTTTAACTGATGCTGAATATGAAGTTCTTAAGAAGAAATATGATAAAGATTATGAGCAATATGAAAAAGCAGTTGAAGCATACAATCTTGAAAGACAGACTTATGCATCTGGACTTACTACATATGCAAATTATCTTCAACAAAAATATAATACTGAAAATGGCTTAGTTACACTAGAGGATAGTAAAAAAGCTCTAAAAAAAGGCTTGATTGATAGCTATGCACAATTACTTGCTTTAGAAGATACAATTGGAACAACTAAAAAACAGCTTGAATTATCGGAAAAACAATTAAAAAATACTAAGCTAAGATATGACTTAGGATTGATTACTCTAACTGACTATAAAAAACAAGTAGTAAGCAATGAAGATGCTAAAAATAGCTATGATACACTTATTGTAAACTATAATTCATTAAAAAATGGTATAGAAAAGCCATGGATACTTAGCGATGGAGGCAAAAAATAATACTGTTGTATAAAAGCATTTATTTACTAAAATAAATTTGCTCAATAAAATAGAAAAAGAGTTGGCTTATTATTAGTTCAACTCTTTTTCTATTTACTAAAATATTATTGATTCTAAGAACACATATATTCTTCACTACAAAATAAAGTCTAAAGCTTAATTTAATTACTTCTTATCAAATGTTTCATCTATTTTACATCTGACCATATTAACAAATTCTGAAATATTATATCCTTTCAGCTTACATCCACATTTAGGACAATAGTCCAACTTCCTAGATACTAATGCTCTACAGCTAGGTTCTGGGCATCTCATTTTAAGACTCTCTTCTACTACTTTAAATCCACATCGTGGGCATATACTACCTGGACGTGATGATACTTCTTTTCCACATTTAGGACACTTTGTCAACTTTATCCCCTCCAGTAAACTCAATTTAATTATTGGTTGAAATTTCTCTCTTACAATAATGTATGCAACATAATTAAATACGTTTCACCTACTATAATATAAATTAGTTTTTTTATAATAATATAAAATAAAAATCCCCTATACTCAATTTACAAATACTCTATTTGATACATTGATATATAGGAGATATAATATTTTAGTTTAATTATATATATTTATAATATATTATTATCTAGGGTTTTTTATAGATGCTTGAGCTGCTGCAAGTCTAGCAATTGGCACTCTAAATGGTGAACAAGATACATAGTTAAGTCCTACATTATAACAGAACTCTACTGAAGATGGTTCTCCACCATGTTCTCCACATATTCCTAGTTTTAATTCTGGTTTAACTTCTCTACCTAATTTAACTCCCATCTTAACTAACTTACCAACACCATTTTGGTCTAGTACTTGGAATGGGTCTTTTTCTAATATTTCTTCATCTACATATTGACCTAAGAATTTACCAGCATCATCTCTTGAATATCCAAATGCCATTTGAGTTAAGTCATTAGTACCAAAACTGAAGAAGTCTGCTTCTTGTGCTATTTCATCAGCTGTTAAACAAGCTCTAGGTATTTCTATCATAGTACCTACAGTATAAGGAACTTCTACTCCTTCTTCTTTGATTATAGCATCAACAGTTTCTACTATCATTTTTCTTATTATCTTTAACTCATTTACTTCTCCAATTAATGGAACCATTATTTCTGGAGAAACTTTAACACCTGCTCTTATTGCTTCTATAGCACCTTGTATTATTGCCTTAGATTGCATTACACATATTTCAGGATAAGTTATTGCAAGTCTACATCCTCTGTGCCCAAGCATTGGGTTAAATTCATCTAAATCAACTATTCTCTTCTTAATATCACTTACTTTTATTCCCATAGTTTTTGAAAGTTCTTCTATAGTTTCATCATCATGAGGTAAGAATTCATGTAGTGGTGGATCTAGTAATCTTATATTAACTGGCTTTCCATCCATAACTTTGAATAACTCTACAAAATCTTCTCTTTGCATTGGTAATATTTTTTCAAGAGCTTTTTCTCTTTGCTCTACTGTATTAGACAATATCATTTCTCTAACTGCTGGTAATCTGTCTTCATCAAAGAACATATGCTCAGTTCTACATAGACCTATACCTTCAGCACCAAATTCTATAGCTGCACGAGCATCTCTAGGATTATCTGCGTTAGTTCTAACCATCATACATTTATGCTTATCTACCCATTGCATTAATTTTTCAAAGTTTCCAGTTAAAGAAACTTCTGTTTTCTTAACATCTCCTAAGTAAACATTTCCTGTAGAACCATCTATAGAAATGTACTCTCCTTCTTTTATAACTATATCATCAAGAGCTCTTACTTCTTTATTAAACTCATCAACTTTTATTTCTCCACATCCAGCAACACAACATTTACCCATACCTCTAGCAACAACTGCTGCATGTGATGTCATTCCACCTCTAGCTGTAAGAATTCCTTCAGCCTTAACCATACCTTCTATATCTTCTGGAGATGTTTCTAGTCTAACTAAAACTACTTTTTCTCCCTTTTCATTTGCTTTTACTACATCATCAGCATTGAAGTAAACTCTACCACTTGCTGCACCTGGTGATGCTGGTAAACCTTTTGCTATAACTTTAGCTTCTTTTAAAGCTTTATCTTCAAATTTTGGATGTAATAACTGGTCTAATTGATTAGGCTCAATTCTCATTATAGCTTCTTTTTCATCTATTATTCCAGCTTCAACTAAATCAACTACTACATTTATTGCTGCTGCTGCTGTTCTTTTACCATTTCTAGTTTGTAATATATATAATCTTTCATTTTCTATAGTAAACTCTATATCTTGCATATCTTTATAGTGACCTTCAAGTATATGAGTAATTTTTACGAATTCATCAAATACAGCTGGCATTACTTCAGCAAGAGTTGATATATTTTGAGGAGTTCTTATACCTGCAACAACATCTTCACCTTGAGCATTCATTAAGAATTCACCAAATAATTTATTTTCTCCTGTAGCTGGATTTCTAGTAAATGCAACACCTGTACCACTAGTTTCTCCCATATTACCAAATACCATTGATTGAATATTTACTGCTGTTCCTAAATTATGAGCTATATCATTTAATCTACGGTATACGATTGCACGAGGGTTATTCCATGATCTAAACACTGCCTCTATAGCAAGCATTAATTGCTCTTTTGGGTCTTGTGGAAAATCACTTTTTATTTCTTTTTTGTATATTGCTTTAAATTCTTTTACTATTTCTTTTAAGTCATCAGTTGTAAGTTCTGTATCAACTGTGTATCCTTTTGCTTCTTTTACTCTATCTAGTACATTTTCAAATTTGTATTTTGGCACTTCCATAGCAACATCAGAAAACATTTGTATGAATCTTCTGTAACTATCATATGCAAATCTTTCATTTTGTGTAGCTTCTGCTAGACCAATAACACTATTGTCATTAAGACCTAAGTTAAGTATTGTATCCATCATTCCTGGCATAGAGAATACTGCACCAGAACGAACTGATACTAGTAGTGGATTTTTATTGCATCCTAATGTTTTGTTTAAATCTTTTTCTAAAGTAGCTAGATGTGCTTCTATTTCTTTTATTATTTCTGCTCTTATACTTTCATTATTAACATAGTAGTCATTACATGCCTCTGTTGTTATAGTGAATCCAGGAGGGACAGGTAAGCCTATCTTAGTCATTTCTGCTAAATTGGCACCTTTACCTCCTAGTAAAGATTTCATGTCTTTGCTTCCTTCACCAAAACTATAAACATACTTAGTTTCCATTGTTAAATCCCCCATTAATCTTTTTTATTTTAATTTATATCATTTTTATTATTAAACATTTTATTAAATTTCTATTTCTTTATATATTTTTAGACCATTTTCCTTCATTATGTCTAAAATTATACCTGCAGTTTCTTCAATTGCTTTATTTGAAACATTTATTACTGGGCATCCAATTTTCTTCATTATTTCTTCTGAATAGTCTAATTCTTGAAGTATTCTTTCTAAGTTAGCATAATTAGCTTTACTAGATAGCCCTAAAGCTTTTAATCTTTGAGTTCTTATTTCATTCAACTTTTCAGGTGAATTAGTAAGACCTATTATCTTCTTAGTTTCTATTTCAAATACTTCTTTAGGAATTGGTATTTCTGGAACTAATGGTACATTAGCTACTTTTATATTTTTATTAGCTAAATACATACTTAAAGGAGTTTTAGATGTTCTTGATATTCCCACTAAAATTATGTCTGCTTGAAGAACTCCTCTAGGGTCCTTTCCATCATCATATTTTACTGCAAATTCTATAGCCTCAACTCTCTTAAAGTAAGATTCATCTAATTTTCTGATTATACCAGCTTCTCTTTTAGGTTTTCTTCCAGTTCTTTTACTTATTTCCCTTAATATATCTGTCATCAAATCTATACAACTAAGACCTTCTCTTTCGCAATATCTTTCAACAATACTGCATAGCTCTTCATCAACTAATGTATATACAATCAAAGCGTTTTCAGCTTTTGCATTTTCTAGTGTTTCAAGTAATACTCCCTTATTAATCATATATGGAAATCTTTTTATTTCATAAGTTTCATTTACATAAAATTGTGACATACATGCTTTTGCAACTTGTTGTGCAGTCTCCCCTACTGAGTCTGATACTGCATATATAATTAGGTTTTTCACCAGCATACCTCCTTAATTGTCAACTATTTCTAAAAATAGCTTAGTTATGTTGGTTTTTGATATTCTCCCAACAACTCTCATATGATTTTTGTCTTCTTCTTTATATTCAACAATTGGAATCGAATCTACTTCATGTTCTATTATTTTTTTTGAAGCCAATAAAACACTTGCTCCCTTAGTCAGAGTAACTACATTTGGAGTTCTTGTCATTATCATACCTATTGGCATCTTATTTATATCAGAACCTCCTATAGTTGCTTTTAATAAGTCCTTTCTAGAAACAACTCCACATAATTCTTCATTTTCATCTATAATAACTATACTCCCTACATCAGATAAAAACATAGTGACTATTACATCATATATACTTTCGTCTTTCTTAGCTAGTACAGGCATGCTCATTATATCTTCTACTGTTTTTTCTTTTATACTTTTACCAATTAAATTAATTTCACTAACTCCTGAATAAAAATATCCAACTTTTGGTCTTGCGTCTAGTATTCCTGTCATTGTTAATATAGCTAAATCAGATCTAAGTGTAGCACGAGTCACATTCAAGCTGGAGGCAATACTTTCACTCGTTATTGGTTCATTTTCCTTAACTATATCTATTATTTTTAGTTGTCTTTCATTAAGCTGAATAATAATCACCTTCTTTCATTGTGCTATACTTTTTATCTTTTCGTATCTTATATAGTATATTATATAACTATATATACCATTCTGTAAACAGATTTTTTATTGAATACGATATATTTTTTACCAAGTTCTTTTGCTTAAAGATATTTATTGTATATTAATGGGGGATATTTCTTTAATTAATAGAACTATATTAGTATTACAGTTAATATTATAATACATAATTGGCTATTTTAATTCATTTTATATTAAAATTTTTAATTATATTATCTTAAATATGAATATAAAATTGCAGAATTAATTTAAATTAAACCTACTAGTAAGATTTTTAACTGTAAACAAACTATAAAATAAGATTTATCAAAACACTCTCTCAAAAAATATAAAAAAATTTAAAAGGGCTGATTTTAAAATAACCATCAACCCTCTTTTAAATAACATCTATATTATATTATTATACAATAAATTTTATCCAAATATTTTTTCTTGTAATTGTCTTAAATGATATAAAGTAGTATCTTTTTCTATCTCTACCATATCATATGTTATAACTTCACCCTTTTTAATATCTTTAATAACTTTAGTCTTTTTACTGATTAAACCAATAGGTACAGCATTCATTTCTTTTGCAACATCATATTTTTCTATAGTGCCATAGCATGTATATGCACCATATCCATCCATATACTCACCTTTTTTCAAGTCTTTCTTAGCTATAGTCATAACTTCTGCAACTAATCCAGCTTTAGGCACTATTGTAGCCTTATGCTCTAAAACTGCCATTGCTGCTGATAAAGGAGTTTCTAAACTGCATAAATGATATGGTCTATATAATATGTAATTAGGTCCATCACCCATACTTAAGTATTTTAATTCATCATTAACTGCTTTTAATTTATGAGCAACTACAACGAAAACACCAGGTGCTATACCATTTACAAAATCAACTACACCATAATTATCTAATACTCCACCCTCGCTTTTTAATGCATATTTCTTAGGTACTTCATTAACTGTAGCTTCAATACCATGCCCACCTCTTACATCAGGTACAAATCCAGTTGCATTACACATTAAAGCCATTTCTACCATTGTTTTAGTACCTTCTTTAAAAGAAGCTATCATATGAGGTGAAGCTCCTTTTCTTTCTGCTTCTTCTTTTACAGTATCAGGATTACAGTCTAAATCTAGTTTATTGTTTTTACCTTTACCTACTACTCTAACTTCAAATCCCATTGCATCTGCAAAATCAAATAGACCCATTACTGCCCCTGGTTCATCTCCTGCAGAACCTGTAAATATTACTCCTGCGTCATCTGCTAATTTTTTAAGTATTGGACCAACAACACAATCAGTTTCAGCGTTTAACATTACTATATGTTTTTTATTTAAAATAGCATTTAGTGCTATTTCTGCACCAATTGCAATACCTCCTGTTGCATCTATAACTACATCTATTGACTTTGTTTTGCAAGCCACAAGAAAGTCATTACATGTTAATACTTTTCCTTCTTGTAATTTTAATTCTGCATCTGTTTCATTTGTTACATTATCTATGATTTCTTCTTCTATACCTGCATCAGTAAATGCTTTACGAGCTAATTCTAGATTTATATCTACAACAATAGATGCTTCCATTCCTTTCATATTTACCATTTGACTTACCATTCCATTACCCATATGACCAGCACCTATAAGAGCTACTTTTATTTTTTTACCTTCTTCTTCTAGCTTTGCAAGTTTTCTGTTTAAATCTAACATATCAATTCCTCCTGTTATAATAATTTTATTTTTCAAATTAATAAATAGTTATTAAATCTCCAATCTTTATATCTGGTTTTCCAATTTCTACATGTATTTCTCCAGGTAAATTTACTTTATCTTCTCCATCAAATTTAATTGTACAGTGACCAATTTCTCTAAGAGTATTTTGAGCAATATCACCAACTGAAACTATACAATAATCTCGATTTCCTATTGTAAGTGTATCCCCTATTTCAACATTACTTTTTAATGTTGATATTGAATGAATTACAGATATATCTTTCAAATCTTCATCATTAATAGTTTCATCGTATATAATAAGACAGTTGCTTTCATTTATTAATTCTTCAACTAAACTGCCTATCCCACTTATCTTAACTTCATACTTCATGATATCCCTCCTGATAATTTATATTAGATTAATTAAAAGAAACATTTATTTTTTCTTTTATAAATTTTATAGCTTGTACAATACTTTCTTCATCTTTAAATTTTTGCTCTGCACTATATATGTCCAATCCTTTTATATCTTCAATCTCTTTAAACTTAGCCATCACTGTGCGACCTTTTAAAATTTCTCCACACTTTATAAATCCCTCTGAATCTGAAGATATAATAGCTATACTTCCTTTAGAAAAATAACTTTTCTTTTTTCCTGTAGACACTATATCGCCCATTTTTTTAGCTTTATTTAAGGCTTTGAAATATAGTTTATTCTGATTCATTACAAACAAAGTATTTAAAACATAAACAACAAATAAAATTATAAGTAGTTTCATATTTACACACCTTTCATAAATTAATTTGTTTTTTTAGTCCTATACAAAACCTATATAATATTCTCAATCAATACTTTTTTAAATTCTACAAAGCTTCTACATTTACTTATCTTATTTGTTAATTTTACATTTTGTCCTATCTTTAAAACTTCTTCATAAATCTTTACCAATAAATCTGAATCCACCTTATCCTCACATGGAAACATTGTCATAAGTATTATTTTTATACTTCTATTTGCATAAAATATTGGCTCTTCTAAAACCCCAACTGCCATTAAAAATTTATCTGACTTTTCATTTACAGCATGAGGAAATAATAAACCTTTATCAAAAACTGTAGGAGATTTTTCTTCTCTTTTGATTATATTTTTTCTAAAATTATCATCAATACATCCCAAATCCATAAGATTGTCCATCATTTTTTCTAATGAATCAAGTATCGTTTTTTCATTTAATATCATAAATTTATTTTCATTTAACAAATTATTTATTAGTAAATTTGGAGAATCAGTAGTATCTATGTTGCCTTCTCTTAAACATAATACGGTCTTTAATTGTTCCCTCAATTTATTTTCATCAAATATTGTATTGATTTTTAATACTATTGTATTTATATTTGATGTATCTAAATCAATAGTTGTAAAAACTATATCGTATTCATCTAAATTAATGTTTCTCAAATTAAAACTTGAAAGAGTATCAATTTTAGGATTATTTCCTATCAATTTTTCAACTCTTATTTTTAATAGTTTTGCTGTTCCAAGACCTGTCCCACATATAATTGCTATTTTCTTAATTGAATAAAATCTACTACTATTTCTTTCTAAGTATCCACTAAAATGAATTGCTATATAACCAATTTCATCCTCAGAAACTTCTAGATTATATTTTTTCTCTATTACTTTTCCTGCTATTTGTGCCAGCTTAAATGGAAGTATATAGTTTTGTTTGATTTCTTCTAACAATACATTTTTTAATTTTATATTAAATAATAGCCTGTTCAGTGTAAAACTAAGATGATATCCAAGTCCTACCCTTAACTCATCCTCATTTATAAAAATACCCATATCAACATATATCTGATTGAATATGCTTTCCATTAAATCATCAATATTTTTATTTATTCTACTACTATTTAAAGCACATTCTGATGCTGGTGCATTTCCACTTACTAATGGTATAGTTAAATAAATAATTTCTTCATCATTTAAAATATATTCAAATTTTTCTGATAAAATATTCTTTATTTCCCCAGCAATAAGATACTCATCATATGACTTAAGTAAATCAAATTTTACATCATACTCTTTTACTATCTTCTGTTCTTTTACTCTATACATCAAAACTACTATGTAATTAAAAACTTCTCTGAGCATTTCATCTGTAACATAAAAATTATTATTTTTAAATAAAGTCAATAATTCTTCTTCTAAACTTGCAATTTCTTCTTTTTTGATACATTTAAAGTACTTAGAATTATTTAAATCTTTTCTTGAATCTTTATACAACTGATTTAATATAAGTAACCTAATATCAAGTTCACTACCATGCAATTTCATTCCTGTATTTTGCTTTTTTACTAAATTCAAATTATAAGAATTTAATACCTTTTCTACATATTGAAAGTCATTTACTAGCGTAGTTCTTCCTATACACATCTCATCTGCTAGACTATCCAGTGTAATAAATCCATCTAGTTCTATCAAATAATTTAGTATAAACTCTGCCCTCTCTTCCTTTGAATTTAATGAAAATACACTTTTTTTATTCACATCAATAATCTTATTGAGTATTTGCTTATCTTTTATCTCTAGTTTATAGCCTTGACCTTTTATATATTTTATTATTGCTATGTTACTTCCTAAATCTTTATTCAATTGCTTTATATATGTTCTGACACTTCTGGTTGTAACATTCAATTCGTCTGCTATTGAATCAATACTTACAAACTCTTTTTTACTACACATAATCAATATCTTGAATATTTTACGGTCAATAGAAGGAATTTTCTCAGTTACATTCATTTTGCATCTCCTCCTTGATTTCATTCTAGTACAAACTTGAAACCAAATTAATACATAAAATTTCACTTTGCTAGAGGAAAATTTAGTATTAATCCAAATCAATAATCACTCCTAATTAATACTACAAAAGCTAGTCTTTCATTAACTAAAATTTTGACTAGCTTAAGTTTACATTTACAATTTTATTAATTAAGTTTAAATCTCATAACAACATAAAATACTATCTTAATGCAAATATTGCAACGCCATACGCAATAATTACAGATATTGGCCCAGTTATTAAACGAGAGTAAAATAATGCTGGTACTCCATATTCCACGGTTTCTGGTTCTGCTTCTCCTAAACTTAATCCTACTGGGACAAAGTCACAGCCAGCTTGCCCATTTATTGCAAATAAAGCAGGAAGTGCTAAATATGCTGGTATTGCACCAAGACCAATTTGTGTTCCTACAAGAGTACCTACTACCTGTGCTATAACTGCTCCAGGACCTAATATAGGTGATAAAAATGGAAGTGTACAAATTATTGATATAACTAACAAACCACCAATGTTTCCTGCAAGTGGTGATATTACCTTTGCAATCCAATCACCTAACCCAGATGCCAAAATAATTCCCATAAGCATACTTACAAATGCCATAAATGGTATTACATTATTCATTATCATTTGGATAGTATCTCTACCCGCATCATAAAACTTTGATACTACTTGTCCTGCTCCTTGCCCAATAGAAAGTATTATGTTTTTCTTCGCATATTCTTCTTGAGCTTTTGATTTTACTTCATTATAATTATCAGGCTTTCTAATAGAACTTTGACTTTCATTTTTATTTTCTTGAGATTTTTTTTGTGTTTCTTCACCATCTAAAATACTTATGCAATTAATATTAACATCTGATACATAGTATTCTTCAGTTATAAATTTTGCTAAAGGCCCTGTTTTTCCCACTGGATTTACATTAATTGTAGGTATTTTCTTCTTTGGATAAACCCCACACCTTGCTGTTCCACCACAATCAATAATAACTACTGCCACCTCTTCATCAGGAATCCCAGTTTTAAATCCATCTATAACCTCACAATCCAATAATTCTTTTATTTTTAATGTCACTTCATGAATACCACCAGCAGTCATTGACAATATTTTATTTCTAGTTGCTTCTTTTTTTATGTATAAAGGTCCTCCCCAACCAGAAGTTCCCTTTTCTATCTTTAATACTCTATTTGCATCCATTTTAAACCCCTCCTAAGCCTTATTTGTTGCTTTATTTTTTCTTGTTAAAAATGCGTACATTTTTTCTGTTACTACACCTCTTATAAAAATCACAATTAGACCAACTATAAAATACCATAATGCTAATGTAGTTGTTTCCTTACCTAATGTAGTTAAACCTGCTGAAATACCTAGCCATACAAAAAGTTCTCCTGCATTTGCATGTGGGAAAAGTCCTGTAATTGGATGTACAAATGAAACAGCTGCATCATAAAATCCTGCTTTATGTTCCTCTTTTAGAAATCTACCAAATGTATAACACATAGGATTTCCTAAGAAAAATACTGACACTAATGGAAGCAAAGTATATCTTGTAAAAGCATTTCTTCCAAGTTTAGAAGCCCATTTATTTACTCTTTCTTCACCAACTATTTTAATCAATGAGTTAATAGCTACCATTAAAACGATTAATGTTGGAAGAGTCCCTGATATAAGACCTACAAATTGTTCTCCTCCCTTTTGAAATAAACCAATAAACCACTCTGCACCTTTACTTAGACCTGTAATAACGTTTTCCATAAGATTATAACCTCCCTATAATTTCTTTAAATTTTTAATTTTATTGACTAGCTTTAATTCTACAAATTGCATCCTTTTTCTGTAAGATATACTATTATTATAAATGTTTTTCTTTGATTAATATCATTTTAATATAATATTTTTGATAAATTAATACATCTTTTTTCAACTTTGCAAAGGAAAAAGTTGTACTAATTAGAATTTTCAGAAATATACAAATTTTATTGTGACTATATTTTAAATTTTTCTTAGAAATTTAAGAACTTGTTTTTATTTATTTTATTATCGAAATTGTCGATAGCTACTATAAATAAAAAAATAGATGCTCTTTTCTGAGCATCTATTTTCTATTTCAACTTATTTTTAGTTTTATCTACAGTTATTTTATAGGTATACAAATATCAATCTGTGAATCTACATTATCAGGTCCTAAAAATCTTTCATCATATATCTCGAAATCATCTCTTATATCAATTTTTTCCTTTGTGCTTAAGAACCAAGTTCCCCATATATATTCATAAGTTTTATCTAGCTTGTCCAAGCTACCAGTATGAGTGAATACAGCGTATTTTCCTCCATCAATATTTTTTGAAACAAATAAACTTGGTATATTTTCATAGCTACTAACTTCAAGCCCTATTATTTCGTTAAATTCCATAGTTTCACTAAGTAGATGTATTTGTGGAGTTGCTTCACAAATTCCAAATGCTCTGTTTGATGGCAAAGTGTTTGGCACCATATTGTATACTTCTCTAAATTTTTCCCACAAACTAGGTAATGACTCATCTTCTAGTGTTACTTTTTCTTTTATACCAATTACTTTTATTGAATCTATCTCTTTTATAACTGGTTTGATTGTTACATTTTCAACTAAATGTTTCATAAAATCTAATTCTAATTTTTTCTTCTTTCCAACAAATACATCTATTCTATTTTTTCTATATTCTATGGGACTGACCTTGTATATAGATTTAAATGCTCTACTAAATGCTTCTGAAGATTCAAAACCACTATCAATTGCTATATCTAGTACCTTTTTATCACTGTATAAAAGTTCTTTAGAACTATTAACTAATCTTCTTTTTTTTATATAACTTCCTACACTCTCACCAAACATAGACTTAAATAAACGTGTTAAATGATAATAAGAGTATCCAGATTCTTTTGCTACATCATTTACACTTATATCTTCTTTTAAGTTATTTTCAATATATATTATAGCTTTTTCAAAATACTTTAAGTAATCCAAGATTATCCCCCTATTCGCTTTAATATTCTCAAGTATTATAATATTTCAAGTAACACTATTTTGTTTACTATACTAAAATATCATAAACAATTCAACATTGTTTAGTACTTTCATTTTATTTTGTATACTATAACTACATAGGATAATCAGAGTATTTCTTATTCAATTAATTTAAAAAAATCTGATGGTGATTTCTCTATATTTATATTTACAAGTTGTGTTGTATACTTAAAGTTATCATTTAAATAGTAACTATTCCAACCATTGTCTTCCAATCCACCCCATAAAATATTAAATTTTCCCATAGTTAGGTCCATAACTATACTTTTTAAAGTTCCAAAAAAATCATTATAATAATTACAAGATAGACCTTGTGGATATTTTGAAGTCAATAAATTAATTAAATCTTTCTCTCCAATCTTTTTAGAACTTTCTATATACTCTTTAATTAATTTATATCTATGAATAGAATTGCTCATTGATTGTGGTTCTAGTTTATGAAGTTCCTCAATATGGACATGATTTGTAGAATGCAAAAATGATTCCCTTTCACTTTCTGCCTTATTTATTCTATTTATGTCTTTTCTTCCATCTAAAGTTTCTACAAGTGCAATATTTCCAGACTTATCTGCAATCAATAAATTAATATTATATGCTATTGGCATGTCTTCTATATATACCAATGCTTCCTCTACATCCTTACAGTTTTCCAACAAATATCTAATAACAGCCCAAAATTGTAAACCTACAACAGCTGGCTTTCTCAGTCCCTCTGAATTACCTACAGGTAAACCACAAGATGACTGACTCACACCTAAACCACATTCATTCATTCCCTCAGTTCTACCAAACTGCATTACTGTAGTCCCAATATGTGCGTATTTACCAGCTACCTTAGTTTTGCATAATACAAAATCCTCCATCTTGTGTGAAAAGTCAAAATTACGTGCAAATAGTACATGACCATTTTCAGTTAATTCTGGTGCTAATGCAACTTGACTACAACCTGGTCTAAGATATGTCATAGTATAGTATAAAATTTGATTCTGATTTACATGAATAGCATCAGCAAAACCTTGTAATTCTTCATTAAGCCCTGGACAATATTTATCAAATAACTCCACCATATGATTTTCTTCTTCTTTAGTTAAAACATTAGATTTATTAATTTGTTCACCTATCAACTCTGGTATATTTACAATTGATTTTCCTAACTCATACCCTATTTCATAATTTGTACCACATAATTCGAAAGTTCTTACTTTTAAAGTCTCCATATTGTTTCCTCCTACATATATCTTGTATTTAATTTTATCATCAGAGCTATAACCTTTCATGATATTTTTTGCTATGATAAGTTAACAAATCTAAAAGGTCTAATAAGTACCAGATTTATATAGGATTATTTAAGTTTCTATATCATTTAAATCATATGATGTTTTTTTAATACTAGGCATAATACCTTTTTGTATTTCTTGTTGGGCTTGTTTTACTAGTGCATTATAATCATTCCCCTTCATTCTTTCTAAGTGTCATACATTTAGCAAATGTATTTCCTGTTTTTAAATATGTATATCCAGGCATTTCAAATAAAATTGGTTTTAATTTATCATAATCGATTTTGCTTTCTTCATTTAAAATTTCTTCGGCTGCATATGTATGACTTATTTTTAAGATAAAATTTTCAAATCCATTTGTTTCATAAATATCATCCACATAACATTCCATGTTTAGTTTTGATTCTTTTATTAGTGGTGCACCTTCATCACCTATTTCGTATTCAAATACTTTTGATTTATCAATTTTACTTCCACTTACACAACCAACATAATCTGCTTTTGACAACATATACTCATCTACAATATTTACAGAAAGCACTTTGCTTTCTTTAATTCCTTTATTCGTATAATGTGATTTTGCTAAACTTACCATAATATGGTCATGTCCAATAATACCTAAATGTCCTACTAACATCCAGTTAGGTCTTTCATTAATTACTACTCCAACTACTACTAATGGTGTAGGATATAATCCTATTACAGAACCTAAATCTTTTTTCATATATAATTACCTCTTTTATTTTATTTTTTATATTGTATTCCCTTAACTCAACTTAAGGTCAAGCATTATTTTTTATATTCATGCTTTTCTTTCCACTCCTTAACCATTTTTTGTGTTACAGGGTCACACAGGTTATAGTAATTTTCAATTTTATACTCAACAACATCTAAACATTCTTGAAGTTTACTAATCTGTGTAGTCAAATCTTCCTTTACTTCCACCAATATTTCTCTACGTACTTCCTTTGTATCATCATCAGAGCATGCAAGTCGTACATATTCAATAATAGCTTCTAAAGAAGCACCTGCTTTTTTAAACTTCATCACAAACTCAATCCAATGAATAGCGCGTTCATCATAATCACGAATTCCAGATTTATTTTTAGGAATAGGTGGAATCAAACCAATCCTTTCATAATAACGCAAATTATCGACTGATATTCCAGTACGTTTTGAGGCTTCTTTAATTGTCATAAGCATCACACTCCTTATAATTATCTTTTTTTAATATACAACCTTAAGTTAACTTCAGGTCAAGTCTTTTTAAAAACTTTTTTTATAAATTAAAAAAGTAAATCAAAAAGGTGAACTATATAAAGTTCACCTTTTATTTTAGAGACTATACTTAAATGTAATTTATTATATTATAAATTTTATAATTTAATATGTTCAATCCCAATATATTTTATTTTAAAATTATATAAATGTATTTTTTAACACTTTAAAAAGGACCTAAATTAATCTGTACTGCAATCATCAAAAATATAAATCCTAAAGCTAATTCCATAAGTATTATCTTTGATGCAAATTTAAACCATCTTGTATAAGGGATATGAGCAATAGATATTCCAGCCATAAGAACGCCTAGCGTTGGTACTATTCCATTTGCAAATCCATCACCCATTTGGTAAGCTAAAACTGCAACTTGTCTAGGTATTCCAATAACATCTGCAAGTGGAGCCATAAGTGGCATAGTTACCATAGCTTGACCTGTACCTGAAGGTATAAAGAAATTGATTACAGATTGCATAATCATCATTGCTCCTCCACTAAAAATCCTAGGAACATAATTTAACACTAATGACAATCCATGAACTATTGAATCTAAAATTACTCCTTGTTCTAATATAACTACTATACTAGATGCAAATCCTATCAAAATAGCTGGATATACCATCTCTTGCATCCCTTTTACAAATCCAGAGGCAATTTTATTTGGATTCATACCATAGACTATTCCACATAAAATTCCTAGAGCAAAGAAATAAGCTGATAAATCCGACATTCCTAAAGAAAATTTTACAATCAGTATCATCAGAACCAGTATTCCTCCAAAGAATGTAACTAATACTCTAATATTTCCAGAAGATAACTTATCCCCGACAGAAGACTCATCAATTTGCCAGTGACTATAATCAATGTCTGACACCAAACTTTTACTTGGGTCTTTTTTTATCTTTTTACAATAAAAAATTATATATGTAGAAAGTAAAATCATTGTACAAATCCAAAATATCCATCTAAACCACATACCTGAAAAAAGTGGTAAACCTGAAATACCTTGTGCTAATCCTACTGTAAAAGGATTAATAGTAGCTGAACCATAACCTGATGCAAGCCCTAACAATAAAATTCCTGAAGCAACTAATGCATCATATCCCAAAGCAATACATAAGGTCATCAATATAGGTAAGAATGCAATACATTCTTCATACATTCCTACAACTCCACCAGCTAGTCCAAAAGTCAATACTAGACATGTAATTATAATCTCACCTTTTTTACTTCCTTTACTTTTGGAGATAACTCCACCAATTAGGGCATCTAGTGAGCCAGTAGAATTTACTATACCAAATGCACCTCCAATAATAAGTACAAAAAAAACTGTTACAGAATTTTTTCCAAGCCCGCTTGGTATAGCTCTGAATACATCCATTATACTGACAGGATGTTGTTCTCCATATGTAAAACTTCCAGCTTGCACAATCATATTTCCAGTATTTAAATCTTCAACTCTATTATATGTTCCAGAAGGAACAATGTAGGTCATTATGGCTGCAAATATAATTAAACCTATCATCAAAACATATGCATCCGGGAATGCTAATTTTTTCTTTTTGATTTTACTCTTATTAGTCATAGCCTAATCCCCTTTGTTAGAATTTACTCTTCTTTCATTTTTTTTAGTAATTCTGGTTCTTCAAATAAACGTAATCCTGTCAAAGCTAATACTTTTATTCCATCAATTACTCTATCTTTTGCATATGGCTTTATAGCTGCTTCTAAAAATTCTTTTGTATGTAGTTCTTCACCATTTTCAGAGAATTTTATCAAAGGATGTATACATGGCATAATTTGACTAAGATTTCCCATATCTGTCGAACCTAATAATACCTGCTCATCGTCATCATATATACCAAATTCCTCCATAATGTTTGTAAAGATACCTGTTAAAACCTTGTTTGCATTTAAGCCTTGGCAAGTTGGCTCAAAATGGTAAAATTCAAGTTCACAGCCAGTAGCTATTGCAGCTCCTCTAGCACAATTTTTTACTTTTTCAACCACCTCGTCAAAGTAGTCTTGCTCTTTTGCTCGTATTTCTAGTCTTACTTTCCCCATGTCAGGTATTACATTTGCAGCAGTTCCTGCTTCTAGTATGATACCATGTATTCTAGTTCCATCTACCAATTGTTGTCTCAATGCATTTACATTATTATATAATAACACTACTGCATCCAAAGCATTTATTCCATTATATGGCTTAGCTCCTGCGTGGGATGCTTTCCCAGTAAATATAAAATCTAATCCTCCTATTGCTATAATTTCTGGAGTTACACAAGTCTTTGAGTTTGGGTGTATCATCATTGCAGCATCATAACCATCAAATACACCATGTTCTATCAAGTAAGGTTTTCCATCCCCAGTTTCTTCAGCTGGTGTCCCAATTATACTTACCTCTCCTTTGTAAGTATCTAGTATACTTGCAAGAGTTATTCCAGCTCCAACTCCCATGGAAGCTATCAAATGATGGCCACATGCATGACCATTACCTGGAAGAGCATCGTATTCTGCTATAAATGCTATTCTTGGACCATCGCCATTTTTCTTTGTTGCTTTAAAAGCTGTTGCCATACCTGCCAAATTTTCCTCAACCTCAAAACCTTCTTCTATTAGAAATTTTGATATTTTTTTAGCAGATTTATACTCTTGTAGGGCAATTTCTGGTTCATCATACAAAGATTGACATAGCTCCAAAATTTTTTCTTTCTTTAAATCCGCAACTTGTATTATTTTTTCTTTCATATCAATCTTACCTCCCATTAAAATTAATTTATATATTTATTCATATAAGATAAAACAAACTTATATTTATTACATTAAAACTATTTCTACACTTATAGTAAAACCTAGTGACTTATTCAACAGTACAAATTTTTCTATCCATTATTTTATCTATTAAAATAAATAATCTTACTATATATACTAACCTTTAAAATAACAGTTTTGAATATAAATATGTATTTCTACATGTATAAACCAAATAACTAATAAGTAAAAATATAAACATATGCATTAAAAATTTATAATTTATTATATTGAGTTTACATAACTTTAATATCTATTTTGAAAGTCCAATTAAAACGTCTATATAAAATACTATAAAAACCATTAATTCAATTTAACTTCTGCTCGTTCTCTTTTAAGCATCTATTTTCCCAAAATTCAGCATTTTTTATATCCAATTCAACAGGATTAAAATTTCTATCAGCTCTTTTTATTCCTAATTTTTTCTGTCTTATGTAATCATAATATGCTTTTATAGCTGGCCTTTGAAGTGTAAAGATAGCAATTAAGTTTATATATGTTAAAACGCCTATACATATATCACCTAATGCCCAACTTGTAAGTGGTTCTATAAAACAACACATTGCTGCACATATTATAAGCATAAATCTACAGACATTTATTATATGCTTTTCATGTTTTTGTGCTTTAATTCTAGTTACCAAATAAGATACATTGGTCTCCATCATATATGAGAATGCTAATAATGTTGTGAAGGTAAATAATAATAAAACTATTGCTATAAAAATATCACCTAGTTGAGGATGTAATGTATTTATTGCACTCTGCACATATTGTGGACCTGGCTCTACACCTGGTAATACAGTTAAAACTCCTGTAACATTGTATTTTCCTGTTATTATAATCATAATACCTGTAGCCATACATATTAATAATGTATCCACATAAACAGAGAAAGCTTGAACTAATCCTTGTTTAGCTGGATGACTTACTTCTGCTGCTGCTGCACCATAAGTTCCAGAACCTTCACCTGCTTCATTTGAATATATACCTCTTTTAACTCCCCAAGATATTGCTGCACCTAACATTCCTCCAAACATTGAACCAAATCCGAATGCAGATTTAAACATAGTTATAATAGCTCCTGGAACTAAATTTATATTTACTATGATTATCACTATTGTCATGATAAGATATGCTCCACCCATTATAGGTACTACCTTTTCAGCAAATAAACCAATTCTTTTAATTCCTCCAAAAATTATTATTCCTAATGCAATAGAAGATGTAACTGCAATTGTCATTCTTGAAAATCCAAATGCTTGATTCATTGCTAAGTATAGAGTATTTGATTGCGTCCCAGGCATGAAAAATGTATAACTTATGATTGCAACTACTGAAAATAAAATTGAACATCTTTTCCATCCAAGACCTTTTTCAAAGTAATACGGAGGACCACCTCTGTACTGACCATCATGTTCATCTTTGTATATTTGAGCTAGAGTAGATTCTACAAATGCAGTCGCCGAGCCTAAGGTAGCCATTATACACATCCATACTAATGCTCCTGGCCCTCCCATTGCTATTGCTACAGCCACACCAGCTATATTACCAGTTCCAATTCTTCCAGCCATTGATGTAGCAAATCCTTGAAATGATGATATACCAACCTGAGAACTATCTCCTTCAAGTAAAAGGGTAAACATTTCTTTTATGTCTTTTATTTGGAAAAATTTTAATTTCAATGAAAAATACAATCCTATGCATAAGCACATTGCAACTAATACAGGTGACCAAACAATTCCATTAATGGTGTTAACTAAATCGGTCACTCAACTCACCACCATTCATTTTAATTTATAGACAATAATTTAAACAGCTATGTACTAATATTTTGTATAAACTTTATTTAACTCAACATATCTTATAGACTCATTTTTTATTTTATTTACCTTATTTCTATCTTTTAATATGTAAACTCCAACAATTATTACCAAAATTAAGAATATCAATTGATACATGAACATAAGTGTATAAATTTTTTAACGATATGTGCTTGACAGACAATCAAACAATATAAATTGAAATACATATAAGGAAAAGCCCAATACTACTACATAAATAGTACACTATTAATATGTAGCTAGATAATATATAGTTAGATTTCATAATTTTCTTATTCATCATTAGATATAAAATTGAGTGCAAATATCATCTATTACTAAAATCCATGTAAAATTTATATTAAACAAACTTATGTAAATATACAAATAGGTGATAATTGCTACTCAATCTTATACTTTTAGGGGTAACTTTATGCTAAAACTATACTAAAAACACTTGATAACATTTTAATTTTTTCACACTTTATTCATCAAATATAACTATAAGTTTTAATTTAGTATTACTTTTTATACAGTATTTATGTCAGTAGATTATACTGAAAAAAATACTCTCTTATTAAATGAAACTTTTAAGCTTTTAACTTCTCTAATCTTTTCTTTTTAACTTTTAATATATATAAACAAGATAATATTCCTATTACTAAAATAGCTATTTGGAATATAAATGTATATGTGTACCCTTTATTACCATAAGTATCTATCCAATGCCCTATTAATGCAAATTGGAATACATCTGGTGAAAAGCCTAAAGCTGCTGCTATACCTATAGTAGTAGCTGAATATTTAACTGGCACATTTACTTCCTCTTGAACTGCATAGTATATACCTTTTCCCATATAACCTAATATACCTACTACAAATGTTAATGCTATAAATAAAGTCATTGGCGTTGATGAAGGCAATACTAAGAATAAAACTATTACTACTATACCAAGTACATATATTGGTAAAAGCACTTTAGTAGGTGATTTTACTTTGTCTGCACAGTACCCTCCAAATGGAGCACCAAATAATTTTAATCCATGTTGTCTTATTATAGCCAATGCTCCAGATAGTGCAACTGAACCTCCAAGTACTGATGTTATATAAGGTGTAAAGTAAGACATTGTAACTGTAAATGAATATACACAGAATATACTTATACCTACTAACCAAGTATTTGGTGATTTTAAAACTACCATAAAGTCACTAGCAGCCATTTTTTCACTTTTACCTTCTTCTTTTTCTTCACTAATATCTACATCTTTAATTACAAACCATAATACTGGACACATTACTATAGATAATATTCCTAAAGATATCATTACCCATCTCATACCTAAAACAGGAGTTGAAAATAATGTATAAATATATAAGAATATAGCTCCCATTACTACTCCAGAAACTCCAACCATAGCTTCATTAAATCCATAAACTTTACCTTGATTTTCTTTTCCTATAACTCTAAGTATCTTTACCATAGAAGGGTAGTTCATAACTAATGATGTAATTGCACAACCTACCCAAGTTATGACAGCAAATGTATAGTTCATGTTAAATGCAAATAAAAATGATACTATTCCATTAAGAAATACAGAGCCTAAAATTATCTTTCTATAATCAAATCTATCTGCTAACCATCCTCCTATAGGAGCTCCAAATATATTACCTAATCCATAAATTGTAAGTAGAAAACCTAGTTGAGTATTTGAACACTGTAATGCTTTTAAAATTGGATCATACAATGTGTATTGGATAAATGGTATAATATAAACTAATTCCCAACATATAGCTATGATAACAAGTTGAATCATTAACTTTCCAAACTTTATCCCGTTCCCTTTTTCTCCCATAATTAAGCCCTCACTTTTAATATTTATTCACAAGCATAATTGAGTTCTTTTTTTATAACTTCTGCAAGTATTTTAATCCCTTCAACTATTTGCTCTTCTGACATTGTTGTATAATTAAGTCTCATAGTATTTTTTGGACCATTATTTGCAAAGAATGATTCTCCAGAAACATAGGCAACTCCAGCATCAATAGCTTTATCTAGTAAATTATCTACATTTATACTTTCAGGAAGTTCAACCCATATAAACATACCTCCATCTGGTTCTGTATATTTTGCTTCTTCTGGAAAATATTTTTTCATAGTTTCTAACATCAAGAAACATCTTTTTTTATACTCAGCTCTTATTTTTTCTACATGTTCATTTAAATTATACTTCTTTAAGTATTCTATTACCTGTACTTGAGAAAATTGATTTGATTGTAAATCGATACCTTGCTTTAAAAGTTCTGCTTTATCTATAATATCTATATTCCCACACATCCAAGCAACTCTAAATCCTGGACATAACACTTTTGAAAATGACCCTAGATATAATACTTTATCTTTAGTATCAAGTGATTTAAGTGTAGGTAGTGGTTCTTGTGTAAATCTTATTTCTCCATAAGGATTATCTTCTATTACTATGACATCATACTTGTTTACAACTTCCATAAAATCTTTTCTTCTTTGTAAAGACCATGTTTTTCCTGTAGGATTTTGGAATGTTGGTATTACATATATCACCTTTATGTTTGAATTTTCAGATAATAATTTATCTAAATCTTCTGTTACCATTCCTTCTTCATCTGTATCTACTCCTAAAAAATCACATTCATAAGGTCTAAATGCATTTATTGCACCTAAGTAACTTGGATTTTCTGTAACTACTATATCTCCTTTTTCTAATAAAATCATAGCACTAAGAGCTATACCTTGTTGTGAACCAGTAGTTATTATAATATTTTCTGGTTTTGTTTCAATATTTTCTTCTTCTTTCATTCTCTTAGCTATTATTTCTAACAACTCATCTTCACCTTTAGTAGGTCCATAAGCTAAAGCAAATTTTCCTCTTTCATCAAGTACTTGCTTAGTTACTTCACTTATTTCTTTTATTGGAAATAAGTTTGGGTCAGGAAGTCCTGCTGCAAAAGATATAACAGTTCCACCACTTGCCACTTTTTGAGCTATCTTCTTTTGAGAGTCTCTTATAGCTGAAGCCTTTACCATATCCATTCTTTTTGCATATTTCATAATAATTCATCCCCTTTTAAATAATTTCTTATTGTGATGCTAAGCAGGCTAGTGCTATTGAATTTATTTTAATTTCGGCTGTATCAGAGCGTGAACCTAAAATTATTGGATTTGTTGCCCCCAAAACAATCCCTGCCCACTTAGCTTTATTGAATCTAAGCCATGACTTTCCTAATATGTTTCCTGCCTCTATATTTGGAAATACAAGTAAGTCAACATCGCCAGCAATATTACTTTCGATACCTTTATGCTTTGCTGCATATGCATCAAATGCAACATCAAAGGCTATTGGACCTTCTACTATACAATTTGGTATTTCTCCTAATTTTACCATCTCTACAAGTGAATTAGCATCTACTGTAGATTGTATTTTGGGGTCTACCATTTCATTTGCAGTAAGTATCGCAGTTTTAGGATTTTCCATACCTATACTCTTCATAGTAAGAAGTGAATTTATCAATATATCTTTTTTCTGATTTAAATTTGGAGATACATTTATACCACTATCTGTACAATAAAGAAGTTTGTGGTATTGAGGTAATTCATATACTGCAAGTAAACTTAAAAGTCTTCCTGTTCTAAGACCAAACTCTTTATTTAATATAGCTCTCATATAAACACTTGTATTTACTAACCCCTTCATAAGAACTTTAGCATCCTTATTTTTAACTACTTCTACAGCTTTTTTAACTGATTCATCAGGATTTTGACACCCTATTATTTCATATCCCTTTAGTCCAATCTCTTTTGATATATTTTCTATTTTATCTTTATTGCCTACGAGAATTGGTTTTATAAGATTTAAATCTGTTGCTGATTTTACAGCTTTTAACACTTCTTCATCTTCTGCAACAGCAACACTTACAATAACAGGTTCAAGCTTTTTAGCTTCTTCTAATAAATTATTAAAATCTTTTAACATATTTTTTCTCCTAAATATTAATAAGTTTTTGCCATTTCTTCTCCATTAAGTACTCTAAGAGCTCCAAGAGCAAGTGCTTCCATTTCCATCTCACCTGCCACTATCTCTACTGGTGCTAAATATGAAACTTTTTCCATTATTCCTTTAATCACCATTTCCGAATGCGATATTCCCCCTGTTAAAATAATTCTATCTATATCTCCAGAAAGTGATGCTCCATACATAGAAATTTCTTTAGCTGTTTGATAGATGAATGCATCCATTATAAGTTTAGCTTTTTCATCACCATCTTTAATTCTATTTTCAATTTCTATCATATCTTTTGTTCCTAAATAATCGTACATACCCCCAATTGAGCTTACTTTTGCAACCATTTCATCGTGAGTATATTTTCCTGAGTAGCATAATTCTATAAGAGGGTATGCAAGTAATCCTCCACTTCTTTCTGGCGAAAATGGACCATCAGACCTTCCACCACTTCCATCTATCATTTTTCCTTTTTTATGTGCTACAATTGATATTCCAGAACCTAGATGAGCTACAATAAAGTTATAATCTTCATATTTTCCACCTAGTTTTTGTGCTATTTTTCTTGATACAGCCTTATGATTTAGTGCATGCAGCCAGCTAGCTTTTTCTATATCTGATATACCTGTAATCCTTGATACATCATCAAATTCATCTACAGAAACTGGGTCTACTACAAATGATTGAACTCCTATTTCATCTGCTATAGTCTTAGCTAACAAGGCACCTAAGTTTGATGCATGTTCTCCATTTATTTCATTTCTCATGTCCTCAATCATTTCTTTACTTACAATATAGGTACCACCTTTTATAGCCTTCATAAGTCCACCACGACCCACTACTGCGTCAAAAGAATTTATATCATGATTTTCACTACTTAAAACATCCACTATTAATTGCTTTCTATAATCATATTCATCAAATACCTTGGAAAATTTTTTTAAATCTTCTCTTGTATGAGTTATATTTTTTTTCAAAACTTCATCTTTATCTTGAAATACAGAAATCTTTGTAGATGTACCACCAGGATTAATTACTAAAATTTTCACTTCAACGCCTCCTCTGTTTCATACTGTAGAACGTCGTTCTGTTAATTTTTTAAAATTTTTGTCGTCCTATCACTCAGAACGACGTTCTATATTTTATTAATTAAATACTAACACATAAAAATGAGTATTTCAATAATAATTTTAAATATTTAAAATATTCACTCATAGTCATATCCAGCTTCAAATGCTTCTACATTTTTGGCATTAAACTTTCCTTTACCTTGATTTTCAAAGTATTCACACATACCACTTTCAAATTCTTCTTTTGTGAATAAATCTAATTTCTTCACCATAGCACCTAACATACAAATATTAGCAGATTTTTCATTACCTAAATTTTGAGCTATTTCAGTAACAGGTACTTTTATAACATTAATATCTTCTCTATATTTTCTATCCTTATTTACTAGTGATTCATTGACAAACATATAACCATTTGCTTTCATTAAACTCTCATACTTATCTACTGATACACTATTCATTCCCAATAAGATATCTGGATTTTTTACACAAGGATTTGCAATTTTTTCATCACTTACAACAACATTACAATTTGCACTTCCTCCTCTCATCTCATTTCCATAAGATGGGAACCATGTAATCTTCTTTTCTGCCTTATATGCAACATACATTATAATTTTTCCTGCTGTAAGAACTCCCTGTCCTCCAAAACCAGCACATATAATTTCATTTAACATATTATTTCCTCCCTAATCAATAAATTCTCCAAGTGGATACTTTGGAACAAGTTCGTTTTCTATTCTCTTCATAGCATCTACTGGCTTTAATCCCCAGTTTGTTGGACATGGTACAAGTATTTCTATTAAGCAAAAGCCCTTTTTATCTTTTTGTTTTTCAAGTGCTTTTTTGATATATCTTTTTGTTGTATTTATTTCTTTAGGGTTAGTTATTGTTCCTCTTGCCAAATATGCTATATCTAAATTTCCCATAACTTTTACAACATCAAATGTTGAGCCATGGTCTTCATATGTTCTACCTGCTGGAGTAGAAGCTGTATGTTGACCTTGTACAGTAGTTGGAGCCATTTGCCCACCTGTCATTGCAAACATATTATTATTCATAACTAAAAATATTACATTATCATTTCTAGTAGCAGCTGACATAGTTTCTCCAAGCCCTATTGCATAAGCTCCACCATCTCCAGCTATTGTAAATATATATTTATCTGGTCTAACTCTTTTCATAGCTGCCATAGCTGCACCCATTTTACCATGAGGAGGAACAACAACATCTACATTCATACTAAATTGAAACATATGATTACATCCTATATCTGAGCATATAATCGTATCTTGACATATATTCATTTCTGTTAATACTTCTCCAATAATTCTATCGACTATAGAGTGTCCACAGCCTCCACAGAACATATTTTCACACATCATTATTGCTGGTGCTTTTTTAGCCATAATTAAAATACCTCCTCTTGCTTAGCTTTTCCATCTATAATCTCTTGAGCAAAATCTATTAATTGATTTACTTCTGCCATATATTGAGCTGTTGCTACTGAATATACTGGGAATCTATTATTACATGCTATAATTACATCTTCCTTCATTTGTGCCATCATATTCATTTCAACTGTTACAAGCCCTTTTAATGAATCTTTTAATTTTTTAAAAGCTTTTCTTGGGTAAGGCCACAATGTTTTTGGTCTTATTAATCCAAGTTTTATACCTCTTGCTCTTGCATCTCTAACTGCGCCTTCTGCTATTCTTGAAGAAATTCCATATGCAACAAATACCACATCTGCATCTTCTATCTCTATTTCTTCCCATCTTTGTTCATTTTCTTGAACTTTTCTCATTTTTTCTATATAACCTTTTTGCCATGTATCTTGGTCCTCAAAATATGTTATATCAGTTATTACTTTATTTTTTTCTCCAACAGGAGTTCCTTTTGCTGCCCATGGAGCTTTATCCTTATCATATTCTTTCATTGGTGGTGCTATACAAGGTTCTACCATTTGACCTATTGTAGCATCAGAAAGTATAAGTACTGGATGCATATATTTTTCAGCTAATTCAAAAGACTCATATGCCATATCCATATTTTCTTGAACACTATTAGGTGCTAATACAATTAAATGATAATCTCCATTTCCTCCACCTTTTACAGCTTGCCAGTAATTATCTTGACCAGCTCCTATAAATCCATCTCCTATACCATATCTCTGTACACATGCTACAACTGCTGGTAAACCAGCTGATACCCAATATGCAATTCCTTCTTGTTTTAATGAAAATCCAGGTCCAGATGAAGATGTCATAGCTCTTGCTCCAAGTGCACTTGCCCCCATAACCATATTTACGCTGGCTATTTCAGATTCACCTTGAATAAATACTCCTCCAACCTCTTTTTGTCTCCAAGCCATCATTTCTAATATTTCTGATTGTGGTGTTATTGGATAACCTGCATAAAATCTACATCCACCACGTATAGCTCCTTCTGCTAAGGCTTCATTTCCCTTAATTAATAAACTTTGCATACGTTTTCTCCCTTCCAATAAAAAGTTATTTATAATATCTCAAATACTAAATCAGGACACATTGTATAACAAGCGCCACATTGAACACACTTTTCTTCATCGACTTTGACTGTTACAAAGCCTTTTTTATTTGTGTAATCAGAAAGACTTATTGCTTCTTTTTTGCAAGCTTCAATACAAAGATAACACCCCTTACATCTTTCAACACTCAACTTGACTTTTTCCATTTTTCAAATCTCCCCTCTTATGTAGTAATTTTTTTACCTAATTTTAAATATATAATATTCATGTGGGTTTATTATATATATATTTTATTATTGTTCTATTCTTTAGAACACTGTTCTGTTTTGTATTGCTTAATTAAAAGATATCACATTCGCTTATATATTTCAATAATTTTTTCAATTTTAAAAATATTTAATTTTTATATTCAATAAAAAAGAGACCATATCTAAACTGGTATTTACAAATAACAATTTAAATTTAGTCTCTTTTTATTATTCAAATTTATTTCTTAAAATTATCTAAAAAGTTCAGATATGCTCTTTGCAGTTTCTATAACCCTTTTAATTTTATATTCAAAGTCTCCTTCTCGCATCCTTATAGTAGGACCTGATAGACTTATTGCTGCTATAGCTTTATTGTTTTTATCCAAAATAGGTGCTCCAATACAAGTTAAACCATGTTCTAGTTCTTGGTCATCTAGAGCATATCCTTGCTCTTTTATTTTTGCCAAAAAAATCATCATATCATCCCAATTATCAATTGTATGTTCTGTATATTTGTGTATTGGAGTTTTTCTGTATTTTTCAAAATCTATAGAATCATTAAATGCCATAAGACATTTCCCAACCGCTGAACAATAACATTCGCTACTAGAACCAACTGACGGATTTACTGAGAGTAATTGATTTGAACCATATTCTTTATGTATTATGATACTTCTTGGAGAATCTTGAGCTCTTTCTTCTAGTATAGACACATTCACCACTTCGTTAAATTCTTGATTTAATTTTTTCGTATATGGTTTTACTATTTCAGTCAATGACATCTGTTCTCCCACAACCATACCTATTGCATATAAATTTATTCCCAACCAATACTTACCATTCTCAGTGTTTTGTATAACAAAACCTTTGTTTTCAAGAGTTACTAAAGTTCTATGTATAGTACTCTTATATACTCCCATAATCTTACTTATTTCAGTTATTCCCATTTCTCTCTTTTCATGATATAATAGCAAAATTATGTCTAGGGCTCTATCTAATGCATTTATTATTTCTCCCATATACAAGTACTCCTCCTGCGAATATTAAGCGTTTATTTAACACTATACTAAATATTATATATTAAAATTACAAAATTATCTATTTATCTTAATTATATTTTATAAAACAAAAATATTATACTTATTTAACAAAATAAAGAGTCATACTAAGTATATGTTCCTTATTTTGACTTTTAATAGTACTCTACTGTTATATTTTTACCAACTCTAGATAATAATATATATATAATTATACAGCATATTTATTTTTATACAAGTCTAATAATGAGGTGAAATAATGGATAATTTAAAAGAGACATTGTTAAATGAACTAGATAATTTTAAAGAATATTCTTTAAAATTATTAAATGGAGAAATAAATAAAATGCAATACAAAGGATTTTCTGGTGGATATGGAGTTTATGCTCAAAGAGACAAAAAATCATTTATGATAAGACTTCGAGTATCTGCTGGGGTATTGTCGAAATCTCAACTTAAAAAAATTTACCAAATGGCTACCAAACATAAGCTAGATAAGATACACTTAACAACTAGACAAGCTATACAATTACATGACTTGTCTATAGACTCTATAGTTGATATTATGGAAGAGGGAATAAAAAATGATATCTTCACTAGAGGCGGTGGTGGTAACTATCCTAGAAATGTAGGCTTATCTCCATTATCAGGAGTTGACCCTGACGAAGCTTTTGATGTTACCCCTTATGCAGTTGCTACTGATAAATATTTTATCAAAAATGCTACTACATATCACTTACCTAGGAAACTAAAAGTTTCCTATTCTAGTTGTTACACAGATTCTGCCCATTGTAGTATACAAGACTTAGGATTTGTAGCTACTCTAAAAAATGGCAAACCATATTTTAGAGTTTTCTTAGGTGGAGGTTTAGGTAAACAACCTAAAGTTGCTTTAGAACTTGATGAAGTTATAAAACCTAAAGATGCATTATATTGTGTAGAAGGAATGATTAAATTCTTTATGGCTTATGGTAATTATGAAAATAAAAACAAAGCTAGGGTTAGATATATGGTTGAAACGCTTGGAGAAAATATGTTTTTAGAAAAATTTAAAGAATACTATAAATTAGAAAAAGAAAAAGGTAATCTTGAACTTAATGTTGAACAAATTGACTATTCTAAACCTGGAATTAAGATAGATTTACATGACTCTAGATTAATCCATCAAAAACAATCTGGCTTATATACTGTATATATACATCCAATTGGAGGTCTATTATCTACTAAAGATTTAAAATTTTTACTTCAAGAGTTAGATAATATTAAAAATCCTATGATTAGATTAGGTATGACAGAAGGCTTGTACATTCTAAATTTAGATGGAAATGAGGCAAAAAGGATATTAGAAATAAGCAAGACTATTAGTTGTAACTCTCAATTAGAACAGAGTATCTCCTGCATAGGTGTTCCTATTTGTCAGATGGGTATACAAAATAGCCAAAAAATATTACATGAGATAATAGATTATTTTAGATTACAAAACAATGAAGAAGTTTTAAGTAAAGCTCCTAAACTGTATATTTCAGGATGTCTAAATTCATGTGGTGTTCACCAAATTGGTAGCATAGGATTATGTGGTAAAAAGAAAAATGTCAATGGAGTATCTACTGATGCATTTGAATTATTTGTTGGAGGTAGTTTTGAAATAGGTAAGACTAGACTAGGAAAATCTCTAGGAGATTTTAAGGCTAGTGACATTCCTAAAATGCTTTATGAAATAGCTGAGGTTTCATCAGAAAATTTTTATGAATGGATAGATTCAAATGATGATTTATTAAATAAAATAATTGATAAGTATAAAATATGACTTAACATAAATGATTATAAAAAATGAGATAGCTTATAACTATCTCATTTTTTACAATCGTTTATGTTTTTATACTATTTATAAACTATTTTAGATAAATCACAAATTTCTAACATAGTATCATATATTTGTTTAAGTAGACCAAGTCTGTTATTTTTAATTGCTTCATCATTATCCATAACCATAACTGAATCAAATAGGTTATCAACTACAGGTCTTAAAGATGCAAACTCATCTAAAGCAGTACCGTATTTCTTATCTTTTAATAATTCTTTTACTCTTACTTTTACTTGCTTAAATTCATTATAAAGCTTAATTTCAGCATCTTCTTTTAATAGACTTTCATCAACCTTATCACATTCTGCTTTCTGAGCCAAAGTAGAAACTCTATTAAATGCAGTAAGCATTTCCACTAATTCATCTTTTTCTAGCCAATTATTAAGCTCTAAAGCTCTCATATGCATATCAGAAATATCATTTATATCAGAACTTAAAACAGCATCAACAACATCATATCTTATACCTAAATCTTTAAATAGATTTTTTACTCTTTCATTAAAGAAGTTCATTATTTGTTCAACAACATCTTCTTTATTAAAATCTAAGTTAGAATAATTATCTAAAGCATGTTCAATAAGTACTTTTAAGTCTACAGCTACTTTTCTATCCATAAGTATACTAAGTATACCTAAAGCTTGTCTTCTTAAAGCATATGGGTCTTGAGAACCTGTTGGTTGTATTCCTATAGCAAAAAATCCTGCTATTGAATCTAATTTATCAGCTATTGATAAAGCTACCCCTGCATTAGTTTTAGGAAGAATATCTCCTGCAAATCTTGGTAAATAATGTTCAAAAATAGCTTCACTTACAACATCATTTTCTCCTCCAACCTTCGCATATTCTTTTCCCATAAAACCTTGTAATTCATCAAATTCTCCTACCATTCCAGTAACTAAATCTGCTTTAGATAATTTAGCAGCTCTCATAGTGTCTGCCTTTTCATCTGCTAATCCTAAACTATCAAGTATATCAGCGCTTAGTTTTTCAAGTCTTAAAGTTTTGTCATAAATAGTACCCAATTTTACTTGGAAAACAACAGTTTTTAATTTTTCTATGTAGCTTTCTAAGTTTCTCTTAGTATCTTCTCTATAGAAAAATAAAGCATCGGCAAGTCTTGCTTCTAAAACTTTTTCATTTCCAGCTTTAACATTATCTATTCTGTAAGAATCTCCATTTCTAACAGCTATAAAGTTAGGTAACAGTTTTCCTTCTTTAAGAACTGGGAAATATCTTTGATGTTGTTTCATAGGAGTTATGACAACTTCTTTTGGTAGTTTTATATAATCTGTATTAAATTCGCCATAAAAAGCAGTTGGATATTCAACTAAGTAAGTTACTTCTTCAAGTAAATCTTCATCAAACTCAACTTCGCCACCTAAAGAATTGGCTACTTCTATACATTGTTTTCTTATAATTTCTTTTCTCTTATTTTGGTCTAAAACTATATAATTTTTCTCTAATTTTTCAAAATATTCTTCTATAGAATTAACTTCTATTGTACTTTCTCCTAAGAATCTATGCCCTTTTGTTACATTAGAAGATATTATTCCTTCTAAATCAAATTCTAATACCTTATCATTTAACAATGTAACTATCCATCTTATAGGTCTTGCAAATTTTAGGTTTTTTCCTCCCCAACGCATAGCTTTTGGAAATACTACAGATTTTATAGTTTCTGGTAATATCTCTTTTAACACTTCTGAAGTGTCTTTCCCAGCTTGCTTTATAGTAGCAAAAATATATTCATCTTTTCCAACTTGTTTAAAATATATATCAGATTCGCTTAATCCTTTACTTTTTATAAATCCTAAAGCTGGTTTTGTGAAATTATTGTCTTCATCAACAGCAATCTTCTTAGCTGGACCTTTTATTTCTTCTTCTAAATCACTTTGCTTATCACTTAAACCTTCAACTACTAAAGTCAATCTTCTTGGTGTTCCATAGGCATCTATTTTATTAAAAGATATTCTATTTTCCTCAAATAATTTATTAAGATTGTTTTTTAATTGTTCTAGTGTACTACCCATAAATCTTGATGGCATTTCTTCAACACCGATTTCAAATAAAAGATAATTTTTCATTATTTGTCACCGTCCTTTAAAAGAGGGAATCCCATTTCTTCTCTTTGTTTTACAAAAGTTTCTGCAACAGTTTTTGCCATATTTCTAACTCTACCTATAAATGAAGCTCTTTGACTAACACCTATTGCTCCTCTTGCATCCAATGTATTAAATGCATGAGAACATTTTAATACATAATCATATGAAGGTATTACAAGACCACTTTCCATAAGTCTTAATGCTTCTTTTTCATATATATCAAACAGATTAAACAACATATCTGCATCACATAATTCAAACGCATACACTGAATTTTCATACTCAGCTTTATTAAACACTTCGCCATAAGTTATTTTATCATTCCATTTTAAATCATAAACACTATCAACTTCTTGAATGTACATAGCTAATCTTTCTAACCCATATGTAATTTCTCCTGTCTCAAGCTCACATTCAATATTACCTACTTGTTGGAAGTATGTAAATTGAGTTATTTCCATACCATCTAACCAAACTTCCCATCCAAGTCCCCAAGCACCAACTGTGGCAGCTTCCCAGTTGTCTTCAACAAATCTTATGTCATGTTCACTTGGGTCAATTCCAATTTCTTTTAAGCTCTCTAAATACAATTCTTGTATATTATCTGGAGATGGCTTTAGTATAACTTGGAATTGATGATGTTGATATAATCTGTTTGGGTTTTCACCATATCTTCCATCTGCTGGTCTTCTTGAAGGCTCTACATAGCATACTTGCCAAGGCTCAGGTCCTAATGATCTTAAAAAAGTATTAGGATTCATAGTTCCAGCACCTTTTTCAACATCGTAAGGTTGCATCATGATACAACCTTGCTTTGACCAGTATTTTTGCAATGCCAGTATCATTTCTTGAAAATTCATAAAAATCCCTCCTATAACAATAAAGCCTCTCGTCTACACGAAAGGCTATTTTAATAGTTCTTCTACAACTTTTAGAATATCAAATTCTATAAAATTTGTCAATGTTAGTGATAATTCTTATAATTATCTTCTTTTCATTTTTTAAAAGTCACTTTATATCTATTTATTTTCGTCTTCGTTTTCATTATTCTTTTCAGATTCTTCTTTCATTAGATCAGCAGTTACATCTTTATCATCTTCTTTTTTATCAACTACTACATCTTTTACATCTTTGGCTGCATTAGTTATCATATTCTTCAAAACATGAAGTTTTTCTTCATTTAATTCACCTAAGTCTACAACTTCACCATCTTCTTCATTTTGAACTTTTATACGATATTTACTTATAACAGCAGCTGATAAACCAACTAGAGTAGCTAATGGTACAAAAGCTAATCCAACAACTCCTACTGTTAAAGGAATATTCATCATAGTTTTTCCATCTTTTTCAACTATTACTCTTACAACACTACTTTTTTTAAGAAGTTCTTTTAATTGATATTTTATATTTTCTCCATCTTTACCAAATACTTCTTCCATAGTTTCTTTAGCAGATTTAGCTTTACAATTACAAGTATTCTTTTTATTTTCTAAATATATTACTGCCTCAATTACATCTCCATTACATTCCACTAATGCTTCTTTTGCTTCTGCATAAGTTGCTCCTGGAACTCTTTCAAAGACTGAATCAACCATTTCAATAGTTATATTACTACTCATTATTATCCACTCCCTTATTGTTTTTTACACTTTGCAATACGTGTAATGATTTTAGATTAATATTATCAACATAAACTTTCAAATATTTTTCTAGTATATTTTCGAGTTCATGTGTTATATATTTTGATACTTTAGCTTTGCTACATGTTAAAATATCATTCCTTAATACATATTCCATGAGACTAACAGTTGTTAAATCCAGTTTTATATTATTATCAAAAAGTGTATTACACTTACTACATAGTATACCACCTTCATAAACATTAAACATAGAATTTTGCAAAATTTTACTTCCGCAATTAATACATTTATTTACTATTGGTTTAAATCCTATATAGTCCAAGAACTTTAACTCAAATGCAGCTGTTACAAATCTATTATCTGTATTTTCTTGTGTATATAAATACAGCGTCTGTGCAAGTAATATAAATAACCTATTATTAGTCTGATTTTCAAGTATAGAATTTTCAACTAATTTTGTAATATATGTAGCATAAGAAAATGCCTCTATATCGTAGGATATATTATAAAAACTCTTTATGATTTCACTTTGAGTAACCTTGTACATATTTCCTTGTTTTTTTAAAGTAAAATTGCTATAAGAAAATAACTGTGATGATGAAAGTAAAGAGCTCTTATTTTTTTTAGCTCCTTTTGCTATTGCAGATACTTTTCCAAGCTTTCTCGTAAACAGAGTAAGTATTATATCACTTTCCTTGTACCTTATAGCTTTAAGTACTATCCCCTGGGTGTTCAGGATTATCATCGTCTTCTTTTTTCTCCCTTACTTCTTCGACTTCTTCACTTAGGTTTTTGCAATCACAGAAGTATAGATATGCATCTATACTGCCTGTTTTTTTAAAAACTTCCCAACTGATATTGTTCATTTTTAAAAAACCCCCTTCTTACATTTATACTTATATTTTTAGTAAGAAGAGGATAAATCATACATAAAGTTATTAAACAATTTTTGACAATAACGCTGTCGTTATTATAAAATAAACTGCTATACCAGTTATATCAAGAGCTGTAGATATAATTGGTGATGAAACTGTAGATGGATCTGCATCCATCTTTTTTAATAAAACAGGCATAAATGCACCTATTGTTGCACCCAAAACCATATTTATAAATAATGATATTGAAACAATTAATACAATGTCTAATTTTTTCATAACAAAGTAAATTACAATACCTGTTATTATACTACACAAAAGACCTGTAATAATTCCTACAATACCTTCTCTTACCACATTGCTAAAATTCAAATCTTTATTAGACAGTGTTATTACTGTAACAGAAGATGATTGTGTTCCAATATTACCACCCATACCTATTACTACAGGTATAAAAAATACCAGTGGAGCATATATAGGGTTCATTATATAATCTAAATTAGAAAGTATTAGAGAAGCCAATAGACCTCCAATTAATGTAATAATTAACCATGGCAGTCTACCTCTAAGAGCTGATATTGTCTGCTCTTTCAATGTAGGATTTTCCTTTTCAGCAACTTCTCTTTCATGCTCTGAACTTCCTGCAAATTTATACATATCTTCAGTTGCTTCTTCTTCCATAACATCTATTATATCATCTACTGTTATTATCCCTTTTAACTTTTCTTGTCTATCTACTACTGGAATTGCTATTAAATTGTATTTCGATACTAACCTAACCGCTTCTTCTCTATCTTCATCTACATAAACAGAAATTATATTTTCACTCATTAAATCTTCTACTATATTTGCATCTCTCGCTATTATTAGCTCTCTTAAAGATAATACTCCAACTAGCTTTTCTTCATCATCAACTACATATATATAATAAATAGTCTCAGCTTCATCAGCTTCTTCTCTCATATGTTCTATTGCCTCAAGAGCTGTCATATCTTTATTTATAGAAATATATCCAGTGGTCATTGTTCCACCTGCAGAGTCTTCATCATAGAATAATAATTCTTTTACATAGTCAGCGTTTTCTTGATTTAAAAGATTTATTATATGTTCTCTTTCTTCTTCTTCAAGTTCACTAAGTTTATCTGCCATGTCTCCAAGAGACATAAGTTCAAGTATGTTTTTTGCATGTTCTACATCTAACTTAGATAAAATACTAATAAAAAACTCTACACTACCTTCTTCTAATATAGAAGATGCCATATCTAGAGGAAGTACTTCAAACAGTTGAATTTTCATGTCTTCCTCTAAATTTTCCATTATATCGAATATATCAATTATATGATATTCCTCTATTAATTCTCTTAACTCCAATACTTTATTATTATCAATTAATGATTTTACTTCATATAATAAATCTTGGGAAGCATCCAGTTTCCTATCCATATAACCCACCTTTATTTATCATTATATCCAAAATTATTTATATAATTTTGTAAATTTCTCCAATTTTCTTTAACCTTAACCCATAACTGGAGATTTATTTGTGAACCTAAAAGTAATTCTATATCTTGTCTTGCTGATTTACCTATTCCTTTTAGTTTCCTACCATTCTTTCCTATTATTATTCCCTTATGTGAATCTCTTTCACAATATATTACAGCAGATACATCTACTATTTCTTTATCATTTCTTGCTTTCATTTTTTCAATTTCAACAGCTACACCATGAGGTATTTCATCATTAAGATAATGAAGAACTTTTTCTCTTATAAGTTCTGCTATTAATACTCTCTCTGGTTGATCTGTAATCATATAATCTGGAAAATACTTTGGTCCTTCTTCTAAGTAATTTTGTATAACTTTTATTAGAGTATCTGTATTTTTTCCTTTTAACGCTGATATTGGTACTATCTCTTTGAAAATACCTTCTCTATCATACATTTTTATTATATCAAATAATTCATCTTTTTGACCTAGTTGGTCTATTTTATTTACAACTAGAATTATTGGTGTCTTAACAGATTTTAAATCCTCTATTATTTTTCTGTCTCCAGGACCTATTTTTTTAGAATCATCAACTACAAATAATATTAAATCTACATTTTTAAAAGCTTCTGTTGCTGCCTTTACCATGAATTCACCTAATTTATTTTTAGGTTTGTGAATACCTGGTGTATCTAAAAATACTATTTGAGTTTCTTCATCTGTATAGACTGCTTGTATTGTATTTCTTGTAGTCTGAGGTTTATCACTCATTATAGCTATCTTTTCCCCTACTACATTATTCATTAAAGTAGATTTCCCTACATTTGGTCTACCTACTATACTGACAAATCCTGATTTGAACATTAACTGTCTCCTAACTTTTATCTTCTTGTATTTAATTGCTTTAAATTTATTTTAGTTTTTTAATTTATTTTAAATCATTTCCAGAGAAATAGTTTGGTAGCAAATCTTTTATATCATGCTCAAACACCTCTCCTTTAGTATATCCTGTTATTATTTTTATATCAGAACCAAACTCTATAATTACTTGTCTACATATTCCACAAGGATATGTTTGTTCATTATTTTCTGAGTTATCACTTGCTATTGCTATTTTATATATATCCTTATCACCTTCTGATATAGCTTTAAAAATAGCTGTTCTTTCTGCGCAATTTGTTCCACCTAATGATGCACATTCTATATTACATCCAGTATAAACTTTTCCACTCTTAGTCAAAAGAGCTGCACCCACTCTAAAACTTGAGTAAGGAGCATAAGAATGTTGTCTAGCATCTTCTGCCAACTTTAACAATTCTATGTTGTCCACAACATCTCCTCCTGTATACACTTATTAGAATTTATTTTTATTTAATACTCTACATTATATCATAAAAATTTAATTGTAACAGATTTGTTTCATTGTTAAATATTTTATGTACATTCATTTTAATTATAAAACATTCCAAGCTGAAATACTAATACTGCTATTAACACGCCTAACAAAGCTCCTGCTATGGTTTCCCAGAATGTATGTATTTTTCCCTCAATCCTACTTTGAGCAACCAATACAGCCATTATATATGCAAGAGTAGATGCAACTACTCTTTCTGTCATAAGTGTAATTGCAGTTGCTATAGCAAATGCTAAAGCAGCATGACCACTTGGCATACCTCCTTTTAAAGGTGTCCCTGTTGAAGTCAATGCTTTTACTACTACTACAGCTATAAGAACCAATAATATGCATATCAAGGTTATATGTAATTCTGATTCTCTTATCTTGTAAATTAACATTCCAGATATATCTGTCAATTTATCATAAAATAAAATATATCCAACTACTACTGAGTTTAATGCTGCTACTAGTACACCACCTGCTGCAACATCTTTTGCTATTTTTGCAAGTACATGATATTCATCAGTTACCAGGTCTACTGCTTTTTCTATAGCTGTATTAAACATCTCAGCAACTACAACTAAACATATAGACATCAGTAACATTATCATTTCCAATTTTGAAAAGTTAAAAAATAAACTTATTATAAGCACAGCAACTGAGCCTAAGTAATGTATTTTCATATTCCTTTCAAATTTAAATGTATATAATATTCCTTCTATAGCTGCATTAAAAGCTTTAATTATACCTTGACGAGTTTTTCCTGTTTTCATAAGAATTACTCCCTTGTTATGTTTAACTTATTTAATATGTATTCTTCTTTTTCTCTCATTTCTTTTGTATTTTCATCTGTATCATGGTCATACCCTAAAAGATGAAACATACTATGACATATTAAAAAACATACTTCTCTTTCAAAGCTATGATTATATTCTATGCTTTGCTCTAAAGCTCTTTCAAGAGATACTACTATATCTCCTAAAGATTCTTCTTCCAATTCAACATCTTCAAAATCATCACTTAAAAGAGGAAATGATAAAACATCAGTTGGTCTATCAACTCCTCTATATTCTCTATTTAATTCATGAATCTCTTTATTATCTACAAAAGAAAGACTCACTTCATAATTATCATCATATCCTTCATAATCCAAACACTCTAAAATTATATCTTTTATTTTTTCTATTAGTTCTTCATTTACTTCTAATTTATCTTGTCTATCATCTAATATCAAATCCATTAATTACACCTACTTTTTATTCATTAATAATGCTATACATCTATATTACTACACTTTTACTTTCTTTTGAAAGTCTTTTCCTGTATTTTCATTTTTTTGCGCTCTTCTTTTTTAAATTCTTCTTTTTTATCATGCTTCTCATAAGCTCTTATTATTCTCTGTACTAACTCATGTCTTACAACGTCTCTGTCTGTTAACATTATAGAGCCTATCCCTTGAACGCCCTTAAGAATCTCTGTAGCTTGTATAAGACCACTTTTTTTATTTTGAGGCAAATCTGTTTGTGTTATATCACCTGTAACTACAGCCTTAGAACCAAATCCTAATCTAGTTAAAAACATTTTCATTTGCTCAGAAGTTGTATTTTGAGCTTCATCTAATATTATAAAAGAATTATCAAGAGTTCTACCTCTCATAAATGCAAGTGGTGCAACTTCTATAGTACCTCTTTCTAAATACTTATTAAACTTATCAGCACCCAACATTTCAAATAATGCATCATATAATGGTCTTAAATATGGGTCTACTTTATCTTTTAAATCTCCTGGTAAAAATCCTAAACTTTCTCCAGCTTCCACTGCTGGTCTTGTAAGTATAATTCTACTAACTTCATCTCTTTTAAAAGCTTTCACTGCCATAGCCACAGCAAGATAAGTCTTTCCTGTTCCAGCAGGGCCAACACCAAAAGTTATATCATTATTTTCTATAAGCTTTATATACTCTTTTTGCCCTAAAGTTTTAGGTTGAACAGCTTTACCTCTTTGAGTTATAACAATTGTACCTTCAAGTTCTTTTATCTTTTGCTCACTACCTTCAAGTAAAAGAGATAATGAATAAGAAATGCTTTGTTTATCTAAATGCTTACCATTTGATACAGTTTGATGCAATTCATTCATAAGTTTTAATGCAGAATCTACATTTTTTTCTTCTCCTATTAAAATTATATTGCCTTCTCTAAGTATTACATCTATATTTAAAGTTTTCTCTATCAATTTTACATTTTCATCAAAGTTGCCAAATAACTCTCTTTCAAAATTGCCATCTGCTATTGTAAATTTTTTTTGTATTATCAATTGAATTAATCCTCCTCAAGTTTTAGGTTAAATTTTATTAATTGTTGTTACTATTATTATTTTGACTATTGTTACTATTTTGATTACTATTATTTCCATCAGAATTATTTTGGTCGTTATTATCTTTATTATCCTCATTAAACTCATTTCTTATATCATTTATTGGTCTTTTTTGTGGATTAGAAGGAACTTCCTCTTCTCCCTCTTTTGGTTTACTATCTTCCTTTATAAATCTTTCTGCCTCTGCTTTACTAAGAGGATAAATTTTAGCTATATTTTCACTAGTTTGAACTGTTATTAAATATTCTAACATATTTTTATTAACCTTATAGCTATGTTTTACATCTATTATTCTAGCCGAAGCTGGTATTATGTATTCTAATTCTTTTAAAGCTTTTTCAGATAATTCTTTTTTCAACTCTTCTTTGTTCTTTTTCACTTCAACTTTTTTGGTTTCATAAAAAGTACTCGTCTTTATTTTTATAGGGAAAGTATAATCTCCCATTGAAAGTCTTTTTTCTTTATTTTCAACAACATAATTTTTATATTTTATATTTTTTCTAATTGTAAATTCTTTATCATAAAAACTTATTGTGTGTACCTTTTTCTTTTCTCCAGTTTTTTTATTTACAGTATCTACATAGCTTGCCTTTTTAGTAGATTCATAAAAAGTACTTGCCCATACTTCGGGTATTGATTTTGTATTAGCACCATTTAGTAAAACAGCGCCCTTTTGGACTATATCTCCAGATTTAACAACAGACTTACCACTTCTAGGGATTACCTTTTCTATTATACCATTTTTTAAAGCAATTACATTACAATAATTTGATTGGTCTGTAGATTTTAAGGATTCAGCCTTTTTTGTAACAGTAACAAATATATTGGTTCCTTTTACATTAATAGATAAATATGCGACATCATTAAATTTTGACATCATATGGTCCCTAACTTCTTTTCTGTCAATACTCTTTTTGTATACTCCTGGTCTTACTCCAACTTTATAAAGTTCACTTCTAAGAGTTTCTTTTTTTATACCTTCTGGAGATTGTATATATACATCCGTTACAAATTGTGATGTTGACATCAATAAAAGTAAAGAAACAATAGCACAAATCCACATACCTTTGTGCTTATAAATTCTTTTAATAATAAAAGGAACTCCTGTTTTTTGTTTTACCTTAATATCAAACTTACTTCCTCTATAAATATTCTTAAATTCTTTTATATCTTGTCTATTTATATTAAACTCGATTTTAGTATTTTTTATTCTAGTTACATTGTAAACATTTATTCCATTTCTTATAAGATGATTTAAAAATTGTTCAAGCCCTACTCCTTCCACAACTATAACATAGTATCCCCTTATAAAACTTATCAAGTGTATCTCCTCCTAATCAACATACTCCACATTGTATATAATTCCCTTTATACCTATCTCACTGTCAGTAATATACTTAAGCGAAAGTTTATCCCCAGATATTTTAATTGTTTTTACCTTAGTCTTTATTTTTATTAAATCAACTTCATATTCTAGTATTGATAGATAATTTTCTATACTCATAAAAGTATTACTTGTAACAGTAACAACTGGTTGATTTACTTGTAAATCAGTGGATATTTCTAACATAAGCATTACCCCCTTAATTAATTTTATGCTTAAAATAGGTATTTATGCACTTTATTGATACTATCATGGAGTAGTTTTAAATTTTTTTAGACAGTAAATACCTAATATTTAATATATTATTTAAACAAGAAAAAGGTAATCATATTGATAAAAATCAACATGATTACCTTTTTACTTTTTTGTATATAAAATATAAAAAGTATACAATTTTTTTATTAGTCTTGCTCTATTAAACCATATCCACCTGCTTTACGCTTATATACTATATTTATTTCAAAGTTATCTTGATTTCTAAACATATAGAAGTTATGTCCTACCAACTCCATTTGAAGAATTGCCTCTTCTGAACTCATAGGTTTTACATTAAATTTCTTTCTTCTCTCTATAACTATATTTTCATCTTCCTCATCATCATAGTCATAATCATTAAATTCGCTACTATTATCTATAAAGTCAATATTTTCAAATCTTATGCTTTTATTATTTTGAACTTTGTCTTTAACCTTAGTCTTATACTTTACAACTTGTCTACTTAATTTGTCACAAACAATGTCAATTGCTGCATATAAATCTTCTTCTACGTCTTCTGCCCTTATTATTTGACCATTAATAGGAATTATTGTAACCTCCACTTTCTGTCTATCCTTTTTCGCACTTACTGTTACTTTCACTTCTGATTCAGGATCAAGGTATTTTTCTAACCTACTTAATTTTCCATCTACGTATCCTTTTATTCCGTCAGTTAATTTCATTTGTCTTCCAGATACTATTATTTGCATAAAAACCTCTCCCTTCGAGCCTTTCCAATTCTAATACTTTAATATGTTAATCTTTAAATATATTTTTGATACATTTATTATATTTAAATTAATATAATTGTATATGAAAATGATTATTTTTAATAGTCTATTCATTTTTTATTTGATATGATATTATTAAAAGTACGGGGTAATTTACAAAACCTTTACATTCTATTTATTAATAAACCATATAAAATAATTCAAAAATCCAGCATAAACCAGCCATATCAAATAAACCAAATTTATATATCCAGCTCTCTTATCTATTTTAGAAAATTTTAAAATAACTATTATAGAAACCATAATCATTATTATTATGTCTATTAAAGCTGTAAATCTAAGTCCAAATCCAAAAAATAGTATACTCCAGACAAAATTTAATGCAAGTTGTAATCCATAATAAAACACTGCATCTCTTACTTTAGGCAAGTTGTAACCTTTTTTTAATATTAGGTATGAAGATATACCCATCAATATGTACAATATAGTCCAAACAATAGGGAAGATAAAAGCTGGTGGTGCAAAGCTTGGTTTTGTAAGTTGTAGATAGTACGTTGAAATATCTGTTCCACTAATCAACATGGTCAAAATACTACTTAAATAACCTATTATTAATGGTATTGATATGTTTATCAAAAAATTTCTAATTTCCTTTACCGATATAATCAAATTTTTCCCCTTCTTTCAAAATTTTCTTTGATTATAGATATGCTCAGATATGACTTGTTATTCTCAAAAATTATAAAAAGCCTAGAGATTTCTCTCTAGGCTATATCAATCTATTGTAAGTTTTGTTTTACCAACTTATTTATAAGTTTTCCGTCAGCTCTACCCTTAACTTTTGGTTGAATAACTGACATTATTTTTCCCATATCCTTCATAGATGTTGCCCCTACTTCAGATATAGTACATTTTACAATTTCTTCTAACTCTTCTTCGCTTAATTGTTGAGGTAGGTACTCTTTTAAAACTTCAATTTCAGCTTCTGTTTCTTTTACTAAGTCTTCTCTTCCAGCTTTTTCAAATTCAACTAATGCATCTCTACGTTGCTTTAATTGTTTTGCTATTACATCGATAATTCCATCTTCATCAAGTTCAGTTCTATTATCAACTTCATACTGCTTTATGGAAGCTCTTATTAAAGTTACTACAGATTTTCTCACTGTATCTTTGTTTTTCATCGAAGATTTCAAATCCTCTTGTAACTTTTGCTTAAGGGACATCCCCTTCACCTCTTTATTCTTATTTACTACTATTTTTTAGCGTTTTTTCTTCTTGCTGCTTCAGCTTTTTTCTTACGCTTAACGCTTGGCTTATCATAGTGCTCTCTTTTTCTTACTTCTGACATGATGCCAGACATTGCACATTGACGCTTAAATCTTCTTAAAGCGCTGTCTAATGTTTCATTTTCTCTAACTCTTACTTCTGACATTTCTTTTTCCCTCCCTCCAATAGCGCAATTATGCTGGGACTGTAACTATGTTCTTTTTGCATAATATGCATTACAACCTAACACTTTGTTTATTATAAACTAAATTTTTACTTTTATCAAGTATTTTTATCAAGAAGGAACTCAATTTTTCAATAATTTAGTTTAGTTTTGTTCTGCTTCGTAATTAGGAAGCTTTTTACCTGCTAAAATATGATAGTGCAAATGCTTAACTTCTTGCCCTCCATCGCTTCCACAATTATTTATGATTCTGAATCCAGTTTGGTCAAAACCTTTCTCTTTAGCTATTTTATTAATAACAACATGAATATGTGACACAATATCCATTTCTATATCAGGAATATCAATTACACTATCATAATGTTTTTTAGGTACAACTAATATATGATATGGAGCAACTGGGTTCAAATCATTAAATGCCAATACTCTTTCATCTTCATAAACTTTAGTTGAAGGTATTTCTCCGTTCGCTATTTTACAAAATATACAATCCATTTCCTTCCACCTCCTATCTTATAAATATTATAATTTCTACATGTTATAGCAAAATTCCTTCTACATATTCATTTTTTACATCATTTATTTTTACTTTTAATATCTGACCTTGTATGTTTTTGTCACTTTCAACAACAACTCTTATATAATTTGAAGTCAGTCCTTCAAACTTATTGCCCTCTATATTTTGTTCAAATAAGACTTCTAATTCACTACCAATAAATTTAGTTGCAAATTTACTAAAGTTTTCTTTACTTAAATTTAAAAGTTGTTCACTTCTAAAGTGTTTCATTTGAGGGTCAATTTGATTTTCCATAGTTGCAGCTGGAGTTCCTTTTCTTGGCGAATATTTAAAAATATGCATTTGTGAAAGCTCTATATCTTTTAAGAAATTGTATGTTTGTTTAAATTCCTCATTAGTTTCTCCTGGAAAACCTACTATTACATCTGTAGTTATTGCTACATTTGGTATTTTATCTCTTAATCTATCCACAATAGTCTTATACTCTTCAGTTGTATATCTTCTATTCATTCTTTTTAGAGTTTCATCACATCCACTTTGAAGAGATAGATGATAATGAGGACAAACCTTCTCCATCTTTAAAACTTCATTCACAAATTCATCAGTAAACAAAATCGGTTCAACAGAGCTAAGTCTAATTCTTTCTATTGCATCTATTTCATTTATTTGTTTTATTACATCAAGAAGTTTAATATCCTTATCTTTTAAATCTTTTCCATAAGAGGCTACATGTATTCCTGTTAATACCACCTCTTTATAGCCATTTTTAGCCAATTTTTTCACTTCATCAACTATACTATCAATATCCCTACTTCTAACACGTCCTCGGGCATAAGGAATGATACAGTAGGTACAAAATCTGTCGCATCCATCTTGAATTTTCATAAATGCTCTAGTCTTTCCATTAGTTTGACTAATTTCTATTTCTTCAAATGCTTTTACCTTCATTATATCATCAACTGTGCTAACTTTTTTACTTGCATCTATCCTTCTAATCTCTTCAACAATCTTCCTTCTATCATTTGTACCCATGACTAGGTTTACTTCTTCTATATCCAAAATTTCTTCTGGCGATACTTGTGAATAACATCCCACAACAGCTATTATTGCATCTGGATTTTTCTTTTTAACTCGTCTTATATATTGACGAGATTTTCTATCACTCATATGAGTTACGGTACATGTATTTATAACATAAACGTCTGCATATTCTTCACTATTAACTTGTTCATATCCATCTTTTTCAAATAGTTCTAGCATAGCTTCAGTTTCGTATTGATTGACTTTACACCCAAGTGTATAAAAAGCTACTTTTTTCAATTTATTATTCTCCTCCTAAATCACTCAGCTCATACAAAGCTATTGTTGATGCTACAACAGAAGCTGTCTCAGTTCTCAATATTCTAGGTCCTAATGATACAGTACTGCAATTATCTTTTTGAACTTGCTCTATTTCTTCCTCAGCAAAACCACCCTCTGGACCTACAAAAATTCCAACTCTATCTATATTAGAATCACAATTTTTAAGTGCCTGTTTTATTGAGACAGTTCTTTCGTTCTCATAAGGACAAATATTTACATCATTTTTTTTCATATCTTCTAAAGCTTCTTTAAAACTTAAAACACCTCTTAAATTTGGAATTTTACCTCTTTTACTTTGCTTTGCGGCTTCATAAATTATTCTTTCCCAACGTTCAAATTTTTTATCTTCTTTTTTATCATCAACTTTAGCAACACTTCTCTTAGTTTGAACTAATATTATTTCATCTACACCAACTTCAGTTAGTTTTTGAAGTATCATCTCCATCTTTGGAGCTTTTGGAAGACCTTGATATAATTTTACCTTAAGTTTAGATTCTCTATTTATATCAACTTCTTCTAAAATTTTTAAATTAACCATATTTTTTTCTATATTTGTTATCTCGCAAATATACTCATTATTATCTTTATCACATATCTCAAGTTTTTCTCCTATTTTACACCTTAAAACTTTTGAAATATGTTTTACATCTTCACCTTCTATAATGCAGGCTTTGTCTTGTAAATTTATATTATTTTTTTCAACAAAGAATCTATCCATTATATTCCACCCAGCCTTTTACTTTTTAAGTTTAGAAACTATCGCTGACCATTCACCTAGTTTTTGAACCTCAACTATTTCAAATCCATTTTCGATTAAGCTTTCTTTAACTTCCTCTACTTTGTCCAAAATTATACCTGAAGATATAAATATAGCATCTTCTTTCATAAAATTTTGTACATCTTTTGCAAGTATTTTTATTATATCAGCGATTATATTTGCAACTACAACATCAGCTTTATCTTTTATTACATCTGTTAAATTCCCATGCATTACAGATACATTCTCTTCAACTTTATTTTCAAGCACATTTTCTTTTGCAACTTTCACTGCAACTTCGTCTAAATCTACAGCTACAACCTCTTTTGCCCCTAATTTAGCTGCTGCTATTGCAAGAATTCCGCTACCACAACCAATATCAAATACTTTAGAATCTTTATTTACATATTTCTCTAATTCTCTAATACACATACTAGTAGTCTCATGTGTTCCTGTACCAAAAGCCATACCAGGGTCAAGCTCTATTATCAAATCCCCTTCTTGCATATCGTAATCTTCCCATGTAGGTTTTACTACTACCTTTTGACCTACTTTTGTTGGTTTATAGTATGCTTTCCATGCATTTGCCCAATCAGCTTCATTTACTTGGTCTAATGACACACTTCCTTCACCTATATCTATACCAAAATCTCTTAGTCCTAAAACTTTTTGCTTTATTATTTCGACAAATTCCATCACATTTTTTTCTTCTGACACATAAGTCTTTATCAGTACACCATCTTCTTCATTCTTTTTAAATACTTCTTCTTCTACATAATCCCAATCTAATTCATTTTTCTTTTGAAATAAGAAATCTTTTGGGTCTTCTATTACAGCCCCTCCAGCACCTTGTTCATATAGTATATTTGTTATTGGCTCAACTGCCTCTGTTGTTGTTTTTATAGTTACTTCTATCCAATTATTCATAAGTTTACCTCTCTTTTCTATATTAATTTTCCTATTTTTCCATAACTTTTATTATATCACAAATATCATACTTTTTTGTTTTATAAATTTTTTATTAGTTTATATCTACATTATAGTTAATTTACTTAATTTATAATAAATTGTCTAACTTATTTTTAGCACTTTATTTGATTATGCTTTTCCCTTAATACATTTTAAATAGTTCACATTATATTTATTATATACAAATTAGCAAGATATACATTTTAAACAAAAATTTTTGGTTATTTTATATGTTTCCTACAATAAAATCATCTGATATTATATAATTAAATTTTAAATTATTAAGGAGAATTACAATGTCAGAAGTAATATTAAAAGATATATCAAAACTTTATTCTAATGGATTTAATGCAGTAAAAAATATAAATATAGATATTAAAGATAAGGAATTTATAGTTTTAGTGGGACCATCTGGTTGTGGTAAATCGACAACGCTTAGAATGATTGCTGGTCTTGAAGAAATATCTTCTGGAGAATTATATATAGGAGATAAACTTGTCAATGATATAGAACCAAAAGATAGAGACATAGCAATGGTTTTTCAAAATTATGCTTTATATCCTCACTTATCTGTTTATGAAAACATGGCATTTGCACTTAAACTTAGAAAAATGCCAAAAGATGAAATAGATAAAAAAGTTAAAGAAGCCGCTAAAATATTGGATTTAGTCCCTCTTTTAGATAAAAAACCTAAAACACTATCTGGTGGACAAAGACAAAGAGTTGCTCTAGGACGTGCAATAGTTAGAAATCCTAAGGTATTCTTAATGGATGAACCTTTATCTAACTTGGACGCAAAACTTAGAACTGCCATGAGAACAGAAATAACTAAGTTACATCAACAGCTTGGAACTACATTCATCTATGTAACACATGACCAAGTTGAAGCTATGACTATGGCTGACAGAATAGTAGTAATGAAAGACGGAGTGGTACAACAGATTGCAACTCCACAAGATGTATACGACTATCCAGCTAATGTGTTTGTTGCAGGATTTATTGGAGCTCCACAGATGAACTTTATTAATGTTACATTAATAGAAGAGAATGAAGAAATATATGCTAAAAGCGAATACATTAAGATAAAATTAAATAGAGAAAAACACTATGATTTAATAAAAGACAACTATATTAAAAAAGAAGTTATTATGGGTATTAGACCAGAAGATATACATATAGAAGATACTTTTGTTAAATCTAATCAAGATACTTGCTTTAAATCAACAGTTGAAATAAAAGAACTTATGGGAGCAGAGACCTATGCTCATTTAAAATTAGATGTAAATACAATAGCAATTCGATTTGACAGCAAAAATAGAGTTGATGTTGGTGATAATTTAACTCTTTCAGTTGATAATAATAGAGTACACTTATTTGACAAAGAAACTGACTTAGCTATAAGATAAGAGTATAATCTTATTTCTAAGGAGACTTTATGGAAGACTTGAAAAGTTTTTTTGAAAAACAACTCAATAAAAAAATAAATATTTACCCTTATAAAAATCAAAGTTTAGATGCCAATAGTCATTTAGTTACTTTTAATGATACTGTTTATGTTATTGATTTTTTAGATGAAAATAACTTAGATAATCTAAATGGTCACTTTTATTTAATTTATCAGCCACATATAGATTTTGAATATCTAAAAGGTATTTTTTATAACTTATATGATGATATAAATACAATTCAACATAGTAGTTTTTTTGTAGTAAACTCTAAGTATAACTTAGACATTAATGTAACTACACAAAATATAATTGAAACTGAAACTTATCAAAGTACTTATATTTTCTATCTTGGTGAGTTAGATAACAAATCTGATTTTAATTTTAGATTGCAGTTATGCTCTAATTTACTATCTTATATTGTAAAAGATAATGCTAAGGATAAATTTTTAAATTTATTTGACCTTATTAGGTATAAAACTTTAGACTTAATTAACAAAGACGATGTACTTAATAGACTGATAGACTTCAATAAAATAAAATCTATTGATGAAGAACTTCTATCTACAGGAATAAAATTTATAAATAATGACTTAAACATCTCTAAAACATCTAGTGATATGTTTTTACATAGAAATACACTGGTATATAGGTTGGAAAAAATTAATGAAATACTCAACCTTGATTTAAAAAACTTTGAAAATGCAATGATTTTTTATCTAAGTGTAAAATCTTATTTTCTATATAAAAAAAATTAACTGCTAAATCAAGCAGAAATGCTAACTCACATTTCTGCTTGATTTTAAGTTAAAATACTATATACTTTATCAAATGTTATTTATCAAATATTCTCTCCTTTAAACTTGTAAATATTTGATAAGATATCCTTTTTTATAAATAATATCTTTAATCTTATTGAATCTATTATTTCTTTAATACATTATTTCGCTTGCTTTAATTGTTTTGTAAAAACAAAGTTTAGCAAAAAACTTATTGTACCTAAAATCACCATAACATATCCTAAAATTTTAAATTGACTTGATGTTATAGTTGCTTCAAATACCATTCCAAGTAGTACAGTAGCAAAAATTGAACCTAAATAACGACTAGTTTGAAATAGACCAGAGGCTGTACCTATGCTCTCAGGAGGACTTTCTTTAAACATTGAAGATTGTAATGCTACATTACCAACTCCATAACTAACACCTGCTAATGATAAAATTATCCCCTTACCTATTACTGGTATTTGAATAAAGATTAATGAAAGAAGTATTGCACTAATCAACATAAAAATTGATGACACTATAAGAGGTACTCTAGTTCCAGATTTGTCTATCCATTTTCCAGTCAATGGAGATATGAAAATTCCTATACCAGACATGAACAACATAAATAGACCAGTTGACCTAGCACTGTAATGTAGTGCATCTTGAAAATAACTTGGAAGACCAAAAAATAAGATATAATTGAAGAAGTTTAATATAATAAACTGTAAATATACCTTTGATAACTTAGGATTACTCATAAAAAGTTTAATATCTATAAAGGGTAATCTCGTTCTCAGTTCATGCCAAATAAAAATGCACATCAAAATTAATCCTAATACAAATTGCTCTAAATTAAAAGACTCCTTAACTGATAATAAGAATAGTAATATAAAAATCATTGCAATTGAAAATAAAACTATACCAACAACATCTAATCTTGATAAAACATTCTTAAAAGTCTCTTTTATACTTTTTTTCTCTTTTATTTCTTTTGGAAATAAAAAATATCCTAGACAAATGGCAACCATAACAATTGGTATATTTACAAGAAATATAGCATGCCATCCACCTAAATCAAGCAATACTCCGCCTAAAGTTGGACCTAATCCTGCTGTAGTTGAAGCAAAAATAGTTAAAACTGCTAATGCAGAAGATTGTCTTTCCTTTATATTATTTTGTATAAGAGCAACTCCAGATGGATACAATGTACTTGTTCCAATAGCTTGAATTACTCTTATAAAAATCAATATAAAGAATGATTGAGTAAATGGTACCATAAATGCTGAAAAACTTACGAGTATTAAACCACTTAAAAATAAAACTTTTCTACCTATTAAATCTCCAATCTTTCCTGAAACTGGCTGTGCAATAGCACTAGCTAAATAAAAGGCTGAAACCATCCAAGACACAGTTGTAAAACTAATATTAAAATCGTTTTGTATACTATGTAATGCAAGTGAAATCATAGATGAATTAAGAGGATTCAGCATAGTTCCTGAGCCTATAGCCACTAAAAAAAGAGTTCTTTTAGCATTTATCTTACTCATATATCATGCCCCCAATATTTTTGATTCATTTATCTTATAAAAAAGCTGCTCCTATAATTCCTGCATCTGAACCTAGGGTTGCACATACAATTTTTGCTATATCTTCTTTTTTGTATAAAACAAACTTTCTTACCAATTCTTCAATCCCATCAAGTATTATATCACTTGCTTTAGAAACTCCTCCACCAATTGATATCACTTCTGGGTCTAATGTATTTATTGTATTTGCAAATGTTTTTGCTAAATAAGTTTTAAATCTAGTTATTACTTCAATTGCAACTGTGTCGTTTTCTCTATGTGCATCAAACACCATCTTTGCATTTATTTTTTTCAAATCTCCTTCTGCTAAATCTAAAATCATACTTTTTCTACCTTCTTGTATAAGTTTTTGAGAATATTTTATAATGGCAGTTGCTGAACAAAAAGTTTCCACACAACCATTATTTCCACAATTGCAATCAAAATAGTTTTCTCCTATTACTTGATGCCCTATTTCTGAGCCTAATCCATGGGCTCCAGAAAAAACTTTTTGATTAATTACTATTCCTCCACCTACTCCAGTTCCTAAAGTATATAAAACTCCAACATCTGCACCTTTCATACTTCCAAACTTTGATTCTCCAAGTGCTGCTACTGTTGCATCATTTTCTCCATGAATTTCAACATTTGGAAACCTTCTTTTTAGTTCATTCTCAAAACTTTCTCCATCCCATTTTAAGTTTACACAAGTTACTAAACCTTTTTTATTTATAAACCCAGGTACTCCAAATCCAATAGACTTTATCTCTTTCATCTTTAGATTGTTTTCTTCTAACAATTTATCAATCATTATTTTTATATCATCTAGTATTCCTTCAAATCCCTTTTCAACCACAGTTTTACATTCTGTTCTAAAAAGTATCTTTCCTTGATTATCAACCACACCTGCTTGTATGCCTGTTCCTCCAATGTCTACACCTATATAATACATCTTTCTCACCTTTCTCTTTTAAATTTTATTAATATATATATATTATCATGTCTATATTATATTAAAATGTAAAACCATGCAAATCTTTAATAATATCTTTAATACAAAACAAAAACACCTTCCCATAGTATATTTTCACTATGAGAAGATGTCTATTTTTATAAATTATTTCAATTTATTAGATGTCAAAACAAACTATATTTAAATCAATTATTTTAAACTTTTATCTCGACTTATTTTTTCATACTAAACAATATTTTTGCAACTATATATCAACCAAATCTTAAATATATTTTTTACAAACATAAATTAGTTTTCCATAACATAATAAGTTGCTTTTATTATTCACCAATCTATACTAAAAATCTTATACACATAATATATATATTTCTTTACATATACATATATTTTACTAAATACATATTTCTTTACATACATATCTAGCCTATTACCTAATCATATATACATATTTCTTTACATATGCACATATCAAAAGCAATTTTTTACGTAAATTTTTCTAACTAAATTATAAGCAAATATGCAATTTGTAAAAGTTTTAATTCTTACAAATAACTTTAAAACTTAGATGCTTTGGCTATACAATATGACTATTTTACTACCAAAATTTTAAGTCTAGGCAATTCCAATAATTATCCCAGCTTTTGAGTTTTTCCAGTACTTAATATAGCACTAAAAACATCTAACTTTATTTCATAGATTATAATTGAGTTTTCTTCATCATTTGGCTGTGCCACATCCGTTCCCACTGGAATCACCCCTTTCTCTTATTTGATTATATTATAGCATATTAGATATGTAGGGACAAGCATTTTTTTCAGAAAATTATTTATATTCAGTTTTATTTTTTGTCTATCTTATAGCATGTTAATGTAATTAATATTTATACAATTTACTCTTTACATATATAAACAATAGAAGAATATTTTGAATCTAAGTCAGTCTTATATATAGATTTTAGATTTTTAACACTTATAGTATACTCTTTTCCAGATTCAAATTTAGCCTTTATATTCACTATAAAATCTCTTTTAGAATCTACTATAATATCTTCTACTTGAACTACTGGGGCTATCAAGTAGTTCAATTCATCTTCTGCTAATACCTTATCAAGTGTCATATTAAAAGTAAGAGAAATTCCATCATTATTATTATCAACTGCTTCAAGTTTTAATTTTGGCTTTTCTACACCACCTGCACAAACTGGTAAACTTCCTCCTTGTATACCAGAAGCCATTGCGCTCAATCTACATTTTATAGATGGTTCTTCACAAACATTATATTCATTTCCTGTAGCATTTTCATCTGATATTAATCTACATAAATCTCCCAATTGCTCATATCCTCTAAGAGTTAAAGTCATCCATTGGTCACCAAACCATATTTTTCTACTTACAACACCAAACGAATAATAATCTGATGGTCCTGTCCCTGACATTTTATCACTATTTTGTGGTACTCCTCCATAGAAACGACCTATCCCATGACCAATTGCCATAGCAAGACCCTCAACATCTAAGTTTTCCATTCTAACTAATCCACCAGATACTAGGACAGTCTTTACTCCATATTCTTCAAATGCATATACATTTGGTTCTATTCTATCCCATTCTAAATGTATATTTATATCTGGATAAAATCCTTTAAATAGTTTTATTAAATATTGGATTGCATTTAAGCCCAATGTCATATGTATTGGAAATTGTGTGCCATTTTGGAATATATCATTTGCTTGTTCTCTTGTAAATAGGGTATGTGCAGATGTTATAGTTCCTTTATATCCAAATTTATATGGTGAGAATTTTTTATTAATGGCCACCTCTGTGTTGTCCTCTTTATGGAAAAGTAACACACCTCTTTCTTTCACAAGATGTTTACATGCTTTCATATGTTCTTCACTTCCTATAATAGGTAATTCATTGTAGTTTTCCACTTTTAGATTATCCTCTAAATCTTCAAAGTGAAGTTGAAGTGTATAATCCCCACAAACTACTCCACCTGCAATAACTAAATGTTTGTCAGCACTTCCCTCAAAATTAATATCAGTTGTTATATGATGAACTCCACCAGTATAATGACCTAAACTTGCAGTTAAAACAGGTACTTCATTTCCATCTTTGTCAATTAACATGTCTCCAGGTTTCAATTTACCTGCCACAGTAAATTTTCCATTAGCAAGTAAAAATACGTGGTCTGCAGTTACGATTAATTCGCTCTTACCATTTTTTATTTTCTTTTCTAACTCATCTGAACTTTCTTCATCTAAAGAACGATATACAATGTATACCATTGATGGTTGTTCTCCACTTTCTGTCCCTGTACTAAATTGTACTTTTACAGGCTCCCATGCAAGATTTATTTTTTCTCCAGCCTTTTTTATAGAGCCTCCCAATACCTCATCACCATTTTTAATATTTTGTACTTCTACTTCTCCATCTGGTATTGCAATGAAAGTACCATCTGCAAAGCATGAACAGCAGCAACAACAATCTTCTAAATTCCAGTCTTTATTCTCCATACGTTTAGCTATACAGTCATCAATTAAATGTTCTGTAGAAGATGGAAGTGTTTCTCCTGTCTTACTATTCCTACACATTACCACATGTACTGCTTGATATATTCCTTGGTCTCCACATGAATCATGATATGCCTTTGAAGTAGAAAAATCCATACAATGCATTTCTAAACAAGCCTTTAACTTTTTTTGCTCCAAACGTCTTTTACATTCATTATAATCATAGCCCATAGTAAAACACTCCTCATTATTTTAATTTTCTAATAATATTTCTCTTGCCACTTCTTCGTTGTTCGATTTTAATATATAAATAATTTGTTTAAGATATTTAAATAGATACTCTAAGTCTTCTTTACTTGTATTAAGACCAAAACTAAAACGTATTGAAGCATAGTGTTTTGTGTTTGCTCCTATTGCTTCAAGTACATGAGAAGTTTTTATCCTTTTTGAACTGCATGCAGACCCAGGAGAAACACTTATACCTATATTATTTAAACTTCTTATAATCGCATGACTATCAAGAAGCGGAAAGCCTATATTTAAATTATTTGGAAGTCGATTTTCAAGAGACCCATTCACAATATAATCTGGTTCAATTTTTTCAATCTCTTCTAAGAAAAACTTTCGTAATTCTAAAAGTCTATTTGATTCATCATTCATTTCATTGTAAGCAAGTTTAGTTGCCATTCCTAAAGCCATTATATGACCTACATTTTCTGTACCAGCTCTAAGTCCATATTCTTGTCCTCCACCATGTATTATTGGAACTAAGCTTAATCCATTTTCTACATATATTCCACCAATGCCTTTTGGAGCATATATTTTATGTCCTGAAAATGTAAGAAGTGAAATTCCCCACTCCTTAGGTTTTAAAGGTATTTTACCAAAAGCTTGTATTGCATCCACCATGAAAGGTATATTATAACCTCTACATATATCTCCTATCTCCTTAATAGGATTTATTGTACCTATTTCATTATTTGCAGCCATTACTGATACAAGTATTGTATTTTCCTTTATAGAATTTTTTATATCTTCTGGTGATATCCTTCCCAATTTATCTACATCTATATAGGTTACCAAAAATCCAAGTGTTTCAAGATATTCCATAGTTCTAAGTACTGATGGATGCTCAATCTTAGTGGTTATAATATGACCTTTTTTATCCAAATACTTAAACGCTATCCCTTTTATAGCCAAATTATTTGATTCAGAACCTGAGCCTGTAAGATATATTTCCTCTGTATCAACCATTAAACAGTCTGCTATTGTCTTTCTGGAACTATTTATAATATCGAAAGTATAATGTCCTTGTACTGTTGAACTACTTGGATTAGCATAGCCATAAACCCCATCATAATAATCTTTAAGTAATTTAACTATCTCATCACGAATATAAGTTGTTCCATTTGAATCTAAGTACACTTCTCTAAAATCATTTGCTTTAATTTCAGCACATGGTTTACATGATTTAGCTTCAGGATTTTTTTTCTTTTCTTCCTCTATATAAGAACCATACTTATCTTCATAATCTTTTTTATTATCTTCATATACAAAACTTATTTTAGATTCTTTAATTATGTTATCAAGTTTAGAAAATAATGTGCTATCTAAAAATTCTTTTTCAACTTCTTCATCTGTATAATCTAAAGCTGGATTCTTTATAAGATATTCAAGAAAACTTTGAACATTTCTACATGTATGCAGATTATGTGCATATGTACTATCTTTTGCAATACTTAATAAAACCTGACTTGATATATTATCTTTTAACCCAAATAAATTTCTAAATTCTACACAATAGCTTTGTATATTTTTAATAATATCCATTTGTATTTGCCTTCTTTCTAATATGATTTAAAAAACATAATACTGACTAGATTTACCAATTTAATCAACTTAAAAAATTTTACTTTCATAGTCCAAAACCATTTCTATTCCATATAATTTCTTACCATCAATATGATTATTTTCTTTAAGAAGCTTCTTTAAATCCTTATCTTTTTTCATTTTTTCTAAATCTATCTTTATACTCCATTTGCCTTTAATATCATTCATATTTAAATTGATATTATTTACCATTCCAATATCTTTATTTAAATTGATTACAGTCTCTTTCATACCTAAATTTTCAATTGTTATGAAGTCTGATTTTATTGGTAAAACAATATCTTTTAATATATCTAACTTCATATATATAGCTTTAACATTAACTTCTCTAAAGAAACTAAGTTGGGATAATGAAATGTCAAAATTAAAACTCTGTAGTTCTTGATTATCACATTCATTTATAAACATATTCCATTCTGTAGAAAATATCTGTTGTAAAGGAAAATAAAGTCCGCCTACATATGGATAACTTTTAGATAACAATTCTATAACCTTTTCTTTTAAATTTGAATCCTCAAGAGCTGTATATTTTACATTGATTATTACATCTGATATACTATCAAAATTAAACCTATTCGTTTCTTTTAACATCTCAAGTTCCCAGCTAGAAACAACTCCTGTACCTTCAAATGGTAAGTATCTCTCATCATTAAAATTAAGCAAGAACATTCCACTATCATCAATACCTTTTGATATGGCAATTTTTTGATTAGGCAACCAATTTTCTCTAATACCTTCTTTTGGTTTATTTCCAATTTTATTACCCAACAGGTAAGTTACAACTTCCAATAAAGGTTTTGTAACAACACTATTGTTTTTCTGAACTAATGTAGCTTTAATATTTTGAAATGGACCAACCACTGCTGGCACAGATATAGATATACTCTTAATTTTTCGTAAATAATGTCCAGGGAAATCATAATCAAACATTTTTTCAGTCAATTCAAAACTACATTTTCCAAATGATTTGAGATTTAATAATGCTTCAGGACTAATCATTGCCAAAGATATAGTTTTTTCTACTTCTAGACCCCTCTTATTTTTATTATAATAGGATGCCTCCATCTGACTTAATGCTAATTGAAGTCCTTCACCTGCCAAGAGTCCCTTTCTCATACTATCCCAATTGTTAAAATTTATAAATTTATCATCGCAACCAAATTCAAGTTGATAAGCTTTCTCAGCTACATGAGCCATATTTAATCCTATTTGGTACATTTGCCAATATATTAAACTTATTCTACCTACCATCCAAGAATATAAATCTACATTATTAAATTTATTTTTTAGAATATTATAAACTTCATTACCCTGTAAAATTGTTTTCTTATGTATTTCAAGCTCTTGTTTTGCGCTCTGGACTTTTATTTTAAGAGTCTCAATCTGTTTCTTAATATTCTCAATTTCATAATTAGCTAATTCTTTGTTAAGTGTCCAATCTTCTTCTCTTCTATTATATCCAGCCATTGTTAAAGAGCGTTGTGCTTCATAATTTGAGATAGATGCCCCTATTTCTGCTGCACCTGCCATTCCTTCTAATACAGCTCCTAACTGCTGTCCTCCATACGTCATGGCAAAAGGAGAACCTACTTGTGGAACTGCATATCCAATGCTTGAAGATGTTTTAAATATATTTGCATAAACTTGGAAAAATAAAGCTACTCCCATTGCATCTAAATTTGTTTGTTCTTCTTCTGAAAGTCCATCTTTTATTGAATTCTCATAATATGTTTTCTTATGTTCTGCACTCTTAAGGGATTGATCCATTGACTTAATAGTTTCATTTATCTCTTCTATTTGCTTCTCTTTTGTTACTGTAACCATATTTAAAATATTGTTTTCTTGTATTGAATGAAGCACTGCCATACTTTCTGCATCGTTTTTTTCAATTGTATTTAATAAACTTGTTCCAAGTTGACATATATGCCCTGCAAATTCCTTTGCTTTTTCAATTAGAAATGAAAAACGATAATTAGAAAGTTCTATATCTAGTGATTCTGCTAATGAATTTACATTATTGATTGAACTTGCAACCCTAGAAAGTAATTCTGGTGAAATTGGTGGTTGATATAACTCCAATAATCTCTTTTCACCTTTAATATTCATTGAATGTCTAATCTTATTTAATCTATCATCCACTATATCCCAAAGTTTTATAAGTTCCTCATTTTCTGGTATTCCAAAATAAACATCTATATTATTAAACCCTAAATCAACTTGTATATCTGAATTTATATTAGATATATGATTTTCAAGGTCTATCAGAAATTGAGGTATACCACCTGGACAATCTTTATATTTTGTCTGTATAGACTTAAATGTTTCTACATTTTTTTTGTCATGTCTACCTAAATTAACTGGTCTTTCTCCCAATAAGCTTGATGCTAATATATAAAGCATCGTTGCAGAAGTTATAGATTCCCATGTATCTTGCATAAATTGTTTATCAGCCCACTCTATTATATTTTCTATATATTGAATCACAGTGTACTTTTCATATGCTCCCATTCTTAGTCTAGCAATAGCATGTGGGTTAAATGGGTCATTATTATAAACTTTCATTGCAGGATTACTGTCATCTAAAGTATCTATAAATTCATCTAAAACATGAGTACGAAATAGTTGGAAATTCCAATAACAACTTGATGGTGTAGCTAAAAGCTTATTCATCAATATATTTCTTACCATGATTATCATTTCATTATTTAAACTGCATTCTGTTAAAAAACTAAGTTCTGTATTTAATTTAAATTCTGGGTTTACTCTTCCATTAGCATCAATAATAGGATATGCTGGATTACCTATTTTTTTAGTATTTAAAACTGACAGTACATCTTCAGACATTTTATCAGTTATTATATGCTCAGTTTCTTTTGAAAAAGTATCTTTAACTATTTTTGTTTCTGGATTTGTTGGATTAAATACATATTGATACCATCTTTGCGCTTGAGCATAATTTTGATTATTTCTCAGATTATGAGCTAATAACATCGGTGCATGATAAAAAAGTTCCCAATAGTATTCACCATAAAGCCCATCAAAATCTACCTGTACACCATCAATTGCACTTGGATAGTTTATATAATCTTTATTTGGTTCAAATCTATCAAAAGGTAAAACAGGAACAACTGGTATATTTTGAGAATTAGTACTAAGAAGCATATCAATTCCACCTATAAATATACGTTTTTGTAATATTTTTGTTGCACCTGTTGACAGTCTAGTTATATTAAATTTATATTTAGATAGGTCTGACATATTCTTATCTTCATATAAATTTTCATATTTAAGTGTTACTGGTACAGGTGAATGAACTAGTTTTTCATAAATATCATAAATCTGATTTACCTTAATAATACCTTTCTCTATTTGATTTTTTAGAATCAACTTAACATCTGGATATGTTAAATTATTTCCATCTGCTCTACCATGTGAATCTATAATTTTATAATACTCAAAAGTATTGTAAATAGTTTCTGATACACTCTTACTAATATCCTTATTTACAAAACTATATTTATTTACTATTGGAAAATTCATCAACATCCTATAGATAGATTTTTTTGTTGTGTCATCCAACTGAGCATTACTCAATATTATTTCTATTATGTTGTAATCTATATTCGAAACTTTAACTATATTATTTTCATCCAATAACCCATAATTTTTCAAAAGTTTTATACATTTTATTGATTTATCATAGTTAAGACCAAGTGATAAAAAAGAACTTACACTTGCTGGTGGTCTTGTAATTATTAGCCCATCTGATAACATGCTAAACCTTGGAACTGAAATTTTATCCTCTGGAGAAATCATAAATGTTTCATCTACATTGTCAAATACAAAAGAACCAACTTGGTTATATATAGGCATAACAGAAATATCCTTTTGATTTATATTATTAAATATATTTAAACCACCAACATGGCTAAACAATACTTTTTGTATATCTAAAAGTTGATTAGGACTAATTTCTTTTGATACAATCCTATTTATAAGCACTATTTCCAAATCTAATGTACTGAGATTTGATTTTAATATCTTACCATTATCATCAATTATCTTACTTGTTTTTAAATCATTAAAAATCTTACTTGATAAACTAAATTCAATTGTATCTGATGTAAAAGAATCTGACTCAACAAAGCTTTCCTCTATTTGATGCGATAAGTCTTTCATATCGGATAGATAATTATCATAAATTACACTTTGAGAATAAACAATCCCAAGCTTATTATTAAATTTATCTATAATAGGTTTATAAGGTATTTGATATTTATTTTGTGAATATCTATCAACCAATAAAAATTCATTTTTTAATAATAGTGGTTCATTGTTCATATTCATATTAAATGAATATTGATGTTGAATAGGTAAGTAACCCGTATTATTTGCTAAAACCAATCTATTAAAACTTTCCCCTATTTCACTTAACTTGGATTCAAAACAATACTTATTTGTACCATCATCATTGATTTGCTTTATTTCAATTACCTTTCCAGATTGATTTGCAAATGGTCCATAAAGTATATTTATACGCTCAAAATCCTTTGATTTTTTATCAAACGCTTTAAAATTAGATGCATTAACGGAAAATGCATTTACTTTAAGCCAAGAAATACTATCCATTTCAAAAATATTTTTAAAAGGCAGTTGATTTTTTATTGAATCCTTGTCAGAGTAATCAGTATAATATACCAAATCTTCTGATAATATATTTTGAGGATTTACCCACTTCTGTTGAATATTTAAAAACGAATAGTACATATCCATTTTAAATGTTTTGCTATTATTAGATTTACTTACTGAGCCCACCACATCTATGGATGTACTTTGATTTTCTTTTAATTCCACCCAGAATATGAATAGTTTGTTAAATGCAAATACTGGAGTTATATAGTGTGAATTTATAGCTAAATCTATTTTTTTCCATTCAGTCCAAGGCATCCCCTCTTCTTGATAACAATAATAATATATATATGGTTGTTGACTTGTTCGTCCAAATAAAAATAAGGTACAAACATCTCCACGCATTGAATCTTTATATGTACAACGATATGAACTTGCTATAGTCAATTTTGATATATTTGAAAATTCTTCTATATAATCATTATAAATTGTCTCTATATATGCATCTGTTATTTCAGATTGAGATAATGCACTTTCTAACTTATTAAATATTTCTGACTTTGTATGTCTTATTGATGGTAATAAATAATTTTCTGGATACACAAAAATTTTTCTATTCGCTTCCCACATTCTATAATTCATAATCCAGGACCACCAAGATTCAGGTATATTTAGTGACTCTACTCCTTTTTCCATTTTTAATCTACATCTTTGAAGATAAAGTTGAGTAGCATTTAATGCTTCTACTATATAAGAAATCTGCGTAGAATCATCCATTTCTACATCAATTAATAAATACTTATAGACATCATTTGATGTTTTAATATCTACAAACTTTTTATTGAGAGTATACAAAGTGATACTAAGCAAAATATCTCGTTTAGAACCTTCTATAATTGCTTGTAATTTTGTATTTATCGATTTCCATTCTTCTATACTGTATGTCCCTTTTACTTTTTGTACTGCCATATTCGAAATGTCAACATATTTAGTCCAATTTTTTTCTTCATCCAAACCTGATAATGTAAGAATATTGTCTATAAATGCATTGTCAGACTTTAATTTATTAACTATCTCAAAACAGCTTTTTAGTTTTTTTATCAAAATCACTAAATTTTGTTCTTTTGAAAATTGCTTAGATATTAAATCATCTATTTGAGATTTATTCCAATTAGTTGCTATTGACAGATATTTTGTACTATTTGTTTCTTTTTTTGCGCTTGATTCAATAAAATTAAGCATGTCATAATCTACATCATCAAAAGTATATAAATACTCATTAATCAAATAAAAATTCATAATATTATCTATAGAATACAACTTAAAATCATTTTGGAAACCATAATAGTTCGGATACTTAATAATACTTTCAACAAGCTTATAATCTGGTGCTATTTTAGTTACTAAGTTAATCCATCTTGAACAACATCTTAATACCTCTATAACATAAAACTTATATTTCTCAGGGTTAGAATAGTTTATAAATGCTTCTGTCCAATATTTTATACCCTCAGGTAAAACAATTGACTTTTTAAACACAATCACTAAATATTTTAATAACTCTTTTTCTGTACCTAGATAAGCAGACATCATTTCTATAATTTCATTTTCTATATCTAAACTTGAATCTTTTTTTATGCTCATACATAATGACTTTAACCAATTATCAATACTATCTTCTTTGAATATTTGCTTTACATACTGACTTTCTTCTCCATTTATAAAATAGTTAAAGTTGTGTACGTTGATTTTAGAATTTTCTATAAAACTTACAACATTTTTAATGCAATAAATATCATCAATAGAAAAAACCTTTTTAGTATCTAAGTGGCATAGCTTAAGCAATATTATATAGGTTTCAATTTTCATTTTAAATTTTCTTGCAAGTAATGAGTGTCTATATAAAGCTGATAAATTATCTACAGTTAATTCTATATCTGCATTTAAATCTATGTTTGCATTTTCTTTAAAAATTGTGATAGCTAAAAAATTTAAATCTTCAATTGACATAATTAAGCTACTGGAAAGCCATCTTGAAATTTTAATATTATTTTCATCAATTTTAGCAGGATTCCAAAGTTTTAAATTGTCTATATATAGAGGGTTTAGTTTATTGTTTTTAGGATGATATGTAGACTCAGTTTTTTTAGTTTTACAATTATTATATATGACATCAAAAGGTACTTTTGACTTTAATAAGTCATTGCCTTCTCCATATGTTTTTATTGGAGCAATAAGTGCACATAAATCTATTACATCAAGTTCCATATCGCTCGATAATTTTAATAAACGGGATATATCTGTAATAGTTTTTTTTGATATTTCTATATTTTTATCATAATAATGAATTGAGTTTATCATCCAGTCTAAATCCATAAAATTTAAAGAAGTTACTTTACTTAGTCTTATAAATCTATTTAATCTATCGAGAACATCATTATTGATGTTTTTAATTGAATTTGATAGATTATTATTTTTATTTTCCTTATTGTCATCAATATACAAATATTTTTTGTCTAAAAGACCTTGATTTATATAAAAATTATGTGCTATATTATTATCTTTTTCGTTCTGTGAAACATTTTGCATTAGTAATTCTTCAAGTTGATTATGTTTTAATTGTGTTACTTTTAGTAATGTTTGTGTATTATTTAATTCTGCTAATTTAGCTTTATCACTCATACCATAATAGTTTGCTAATTGATTATCATCTTTAAAACTCTGTGTTAAAATATTATACTGTTTTAATGAAATACCTAACCTTTCTCTCTCAACTTCGTTTTGTTCTATATCCCAAGTTTCATATATGTCACTCAAATTTAAATTTTCTTGATTTAGATATACTCTTATCTGCTCCAAGTTTAAATTAAATGGGAGATTAAATGGATACACAGTTTTTGTAGCAAGAACCTCAAATATACTTGTGTCTTTTGTATTAAATAAAGTTTTAATACAATCATACAAACGTTCATTTACTATTTTTAGATATGGAACAAGATTATTTGCATTTTCACATGTAAGAGGTATCTCTTGTAAATCAGGCCTTCTATAATTTAAACTCAGGTCTTTATCAATAGTATGCTCATTTGGTTTAGTTATATATTTATCTATTATTCTCATTAAATCTACGAAATACGCAGCAGGTCCAAATATTGATTTACAATCTTCACAATCACAAAAATCTAAATTTCCGAACATCTCTTGGTAACTAGGTAATTTTTCAAAATATCTAATTGTATCATCACCTATTGTATTTACTTTGAGATTTCTAAAATATGGAGATGCAACTGTTGTTTTTATATTTACTAAGAGATTCATTACTTTATTCTGTATTGATATTGCATTTTTATAAATTTTCCTAGCAGTTTCTTTGCTTATTTCTAGTTTAGTTGAATATGTATTAACAAAATACTCTTCTTCCATACTTGCAATTTGTTGAGCTGATATTAAATCATTTTCAATCAACTTTGAATGTATACCTTCTGACGCATGCAATTGATGTAATCTTTTTTGTATCATAAGGTTTTTTAAAACCACTTCTTTATTAACTCCATCTAAATTTAATTTATCTAAAGTTTCTTTTTTATGTAACTCAATATCCGATAATTCAAAATCTGGATTATTACCATAAAAAACATTGAGTTGCTCTTTTTGTGTCAGCTTGTCCTTATCCATAGTATTCTCCTTTCTAAATTTATATTATACACTTAAAACTTTTTTTAACTTATAACCAACCTTACTAGCAACAAAGTTAAGAAATAATGGAGCTAATATTACAGAGGCAACATATCCTACTTTTTCAAGTGTACTTAAAATCTTTCCATACCCTTTAACAGTTTTACTTTCATACCAAGTGTTCCACCACTTACTATTACTTATCCATGGAGCTTCAACTTCTCTACCTTCTTTATAAAATTTTATGTTTTGCATAAAATTTGCATCATTACGTCGTTTATATATAAATCTAAGCTCTCTTTCTGTATAGCTTCTTTTTTCATGAGTATTGTAGCATATACTTCTTATATTCAATCCATCTAACACAAACCTTATAGTTTTTCCTGATGCAACAGTAAACAACATTCCTGCTTTACACCCAGATATGATTCTTCTTTTTATTGAAGAAGGGCTACTATCTCTAGGTAATTTACTTCCTAAAAAATTATGCTCTAGAAAAGCCATAAATCTAGATACAATAGGAGTTCTTATAGTCATCCCATTAATTGCTACTTTACCTTGACCATAAGTCTCACCTCTTTGCACTCCCAAAAACAAGTTATTCATATTGTCCACTACTATGGGTCCTACACCTAAACGGCTACGTCCATTAGCTGCTCTAACTTCATTCATATAAATATCTTTAGACCTTGATTCATGCAATCCGTAAAGTAAATCATCTCTTTCAAAGGTAAAATTATCACCTATATCCATTCCAAAATCATCACTATATCTAATAGGATTATTTATAGTAAATGTGTATAAATTTAAACCATTCACTTTACCAGCAGGGTCAGCTGAAACCCATCTCCCAATATGAGACGCATAATACCTTTCCCCATAATAATATAGTCCTGTCGATAAATCTCTCTCTTTTGCTGAATACCTGTATTCCTTTAGATTAACTTCTCTATCATCTTCTCCTAAAATCAGAGCTGTTCCACCATATGGATAGTATTCCTCATAAGTTATTAGTTCTGCATTTTCATTTATCTCTACACAATATGAGCCATTACTATTATCTAACTGATATTTAAAAAAGTACTTATTAGTATTTTTAGTCTCTCGTTGTCTTTCATCAATATTCCAGAAATAGATCATTGATATACATTTCTTATCATCCATTACCTTTATAGATTTTCTACTTAAAATTATAGTTTCATTTTTATTATTTATCCTCTTTATCTTTTTAATTTCAAAATTACCAATATAAAATTTTTCTTCTATCTCAAAAATATTTGTATTTATCTTTCTTTCACTAACTTTTCTTACACGTTGACCATTTGCATCATATATATAATAATCACTATCACATATTTCATCTTCTCTAGTTAAAGTATCTACATGAGATATATTATTTTTGTAATTCCAGCAAATTTGAGAAATAGTTTCTAAGTTTCTCATATTACCATTTTCATCAAAATTAGTTTCATAATATAATTCATCTTTATTTCCATACTTAATACCACGAGAATGATTTGATTTTTTATCAATATCAATAGATTTAATCCATGTTAAACTATCTGATATATGCTTTATAGATACTAAATTTTCTGAATCATCATATCCGTACATCTCTCTATAATTTTCAATTTTTTCACTATCATTTATATGTAATGTTCCTAGTTTAATGTATTTTGAATTTCCAAAGCCACAACCTGATTTATCTGCAATAACACCTGAATGTTTCCTCCCAGTTGCATTAATTAATTGATACATAGCATCGTATGTGTACTCCATTACAGGACTTATTTGTTTTTTGCTTTTTAATATTGCTTCCAAAGAACTATCTATTATAGTCATAACATTTCCACATGGGTCAAATATATATTTTAACTCTTGAAATGTGCTCATCTCATTACCTTTATCTGCCTCATTTTTATTTATTGTCCTTATAGACTTAATTCCTCTCAACCTATAATCTATATCATCGTAAGTATACTGAGTAATTAAACCATTATTCATATAAATCTTAGTTCTTTGCTTATTTGCATTGTACTCTATATCTTTTATAAAATTGTATTCTTTGTTTTCTTCAGATAAAAATACATCTACACCATTTAATAGACCTAATTGATTATACTTGGCTTTATATATACTTAAATCTGGTGTAATTTCTATTTTTAATCTTTCAAGTGCATCATACTTATATTTAGTATGAAATACATCTTCTTCAAGCTGAACACTACTTATTTTATCCCAATTAATTTCATTCTTATAATCGGAAGCAAACTGTCTACTAACACTAATAGCCTTACCATTCAAATCATAAATATCTGAGATAGCTATACCTGCACTATCATAATGTTTATAAATTTTGCCTATTAGGTTCCTACTTTTCACCTTTTTAATATCTTGATTATAAAATTCTCCATAAACATACTTTTCTACAGTTTGATTTATGTTTAGACCAATTTCACATCTTCCATCAACATAAATTTCTTTAATTCTTTGTAGATTATCATAATATATTTTTTTATGAAAACCTCTTAAGTCCCATAAATGTGTAGGCTTATTATACATATTTAATAGGTTTAACTTTATACCTGCATCTGCACTTTCTACATAAATTTCATTACCTTTCATATCATAAAAATACTTAAAATTACAAAAATCTGTTTTTTCACTAATGTTTGAATAATACAATCTTGCATCTACACTACGCTTAATCTTACCAGTTACATCTATATCATTAAACGTTGTTAGACAACTCTTTTTCATAAAATCTATTAACTCATTACTGCAACTTTCATATTTCTCATCTATCTCTAATTTAAAATTACTACTATATGGTTGAAATTTTTCAGATACCCATCCACTTAAAATTTTGTTTTCTTGAATCTTGCTTGGTTTTATATATTCCTTACCCAAAAGCTCATTCCATATATCATCTACACTTATACCTCTTTTACAAGCTATCTCTTTAAATGAATCCTTATAAACTTCACCTAGGTTATCCCTTATAAATAGATATTGATTTCCCATATTATCAAATACTTTTTTTTCAGGGGTATTATAAAATTTACTAGCTTTTAAAAGTGCTTTTTTCTCATATTCTTGTTCTACAGTAGGATTTTCAGGATAATTATTTATATATTCATTGAAATAATCTGAATCTACTAATGTGTCATTTTCATCATAGTGAATTTCCTCCCATGGAGAATACTTAACTTTAGTAAATACATTCTTTACTATAGAACATTTTGATGGTATACCTTTAGCTTTTTCAATCTTCACAACCCTAAGAATTGAATCATAATAAATAACTTCTGATGCAGTTAATATATTATCTAGATATTTTTGTTGTTCATATTCAGAAGTTGATGAAAAATATGGCTTAAACTGCTTTATAGGTTTTCCCTTATTGTTGTACACTACTCTTCCGGACACTTGCCAACGTTCATCCACATACCCAGTTGATACTTCTCCTAACTTGTTATATATAAGATTTCCTTTGTTATATAAGATTGCTTTTCCTGAATCAACTTTAGTTTTTTGTTCTATATTTCTACCAAAACCATCTGAAAAACCTATATTAATTTGAACCTTATCTTCTTCCTTAGTTTGAATCTCACTTAAATAATTCTCTCTTACAAGTTGAATAAAGCAAGCTGGTTTTTTATTATCACTCCATTCCCACAAATCATAAAAGAAAAATTCAGATGCCATTTGTAAATATTTTTGATTATTTTTTATAACCTCTTTAAACGTAGCATTCTCTAAATATTTATATATATCTAAATCTCCGTTTCCCTGAAAACTTTCATCAACAATACCATAGTTAGATTTTGCAATTACCATTGCTAATGGATCAAAAATAACTTGATATATATTACCATTTATATCTTTCAATTGTTTTGGTAAAGTAGTTATATAGTCAATTATAAACTCTGATTCATTTGATATTTGCTCAGACAAATATTCTCCTATTTTAATTGGAAATAATCTATATTCATCATACTCAATATATTTTTTACAATATAATTTTGAATCTTTTTCTATAAATAAATTTTCATTTGATATAGGCATAAAAAATCCATTTTCTTCTCTAGTAAAATAACTTTGAACAAGCCCTCTATTCCACCAATAATTTTCTTTTTTGATATAACCACAATCTTGAACTAATATATTATCATTTATCCTATCCGCAAATATATCATTTACTAAAGTTTCTGGCATAACAGCAAATTCCTGATGATGAAGTAACGCTTTATCAGTTATCTTTCCTAAATCCAGTAAATTATCCTGATGCTCATTCCAAAAATATTTTCTATCACAAGAAATACATCTAGCTTGTACTTTTCCTTTTTTGAAACTTTCATTGTAATTTACTACATTACAAAAAGATTCATTTGTTATTGTTTTGATTTCATCATATGAAAAATAGATTTTTCCATTTAATGATACTTCTCCTATCTCAAATAAACTATGTTCATATGCAATTCCAATTAAATTAAAATCTTCAGTTTCATTTATAAATTTTGTACATTCTGCTGTTATATTAAGGTTGTATTGTTTACTATAAACACTATTTTGGTTTATTATTTTAAACCTTCTTGGGTAATATACTTCACAAGATTTTTCTATATTACCAAACTTATCTACATCTAATATAAATTTGTGTGCTATACGTGGGTCTTTTACTAATCTTTCATAATTGTATGTTATACACTCAGTTGGATGAGAATAAAACACACCAAAATTATTTTCTATTTTATCTTGAAGCTTTACTATCTTAAAGTTAGTTTCAGACACAGTATATGGTATATCTGAAATTTCTATATCACTATCTAATCCATAAGTTTCTTCACGCAAAATTTTTCCAGCTAAAGAGATATATGCCTCTCTCAGTTCTTCTGAATCTTTTTTGTTAATAGAACTATCTAATATAATATCTGGTAGTACATAGGCATCCAAATCTTCAGAAAAAAAGTCTTCTTCATTAAGTTTAGATATATTTTCTAATTGATCACAACACCCTGTATGATACCATTTTTTTATATAAGTAGTAGGTACTATGAGTGGATTTTCTAGACTTGAATTAATCTTTTCTGAGTTCCAATTTTCAACAAACCCAAATCCTCTAAACTTTCGTTCCACATAATCATAATAACCAGAATGATATTTGTAATATTCTGTAAATTTAGATTCTGAAATCTCATCAATAAACTCTATCTTTTCCACTACATGTAGTGGAAATGGTAACTTTGTCTGCCATTCTTTACCTAAAGCCCTATCTTCAAGATAAAACTTTACAGAACTAGAATAAGTTATATTTGTCAACATACCTAAAGAATTATCTATATTAGTTAATAAATATGGCTTTGAGTTATTTGTAAAATCATAAACATAGTGCTTTATTATTTCTCCTACCTTTGTAAATATCATACAAGAAGCTCCATTTCCATTTACATCTTCAAAGTTTATTTGGTCAAACTTTGAGTAATTCTCTGGTAATGGTATTGATATTGCATCACTAAATCTATTGCCACTTAAATTTAGATATATATCTACTCTATCTAAATATACATAACACATATCCATAGTTCCCGAACCATCAATATCTGCAAAATGAATTCTTGATATATCCAAATCTTCATCAAACTTTGGTGCATTTCTCAACAATATTTTTTCTCCAAAATTACCATGACCACAATTTGGCCAACATTCAAAACATCCATTTCGGACTCTAATTCTATGATAAAGACCGTCTCCAAGTACATTACCAAATCCAATAAATTCATTTATGTTTTCACTATTCTTATATGGAAATTCTCCTGAACTTATTCTATTTCCAAAATCAATTCTATTTGCTCTACTAAAACCACTTTTTTTAATAGATGAATACACATTTAGGTAATCATCTCCAAATATAGCAATATCTATTAGTCCTCTTCCATTTATATCAACCATTTCTTTTCTACTGCTTCTTGTAAATTCCATAGGAAAATATTCAAAATCCATATATTGTTTCCAATCTCCATTACTTTCACACTCATAAAATCCTGCTCTTTCTGTTTTTGAAACAATAAAGTTCAATTTGCCATTACCTTCAAGACTCATTAAAAAATAATTAGAGGAAGTTAAATCTTTTTCAATAGGAAACTTAATTGGTTTTTCTAAAAATCCATATTTTCCATCTCCTTCTGCTCTCCAAAAAAATGTAGACTCTTCATTGCTCATTAAAATTCCTGGTAAACCATCACCATAAATATCTATAAAATTAAACTCAGTTTTTTGTAAATATCCTTGTAAATTAGAATCATCTTTTGTTTTTAATAAATTGAATTTTTTATTATTTGGATTAAAACTAGAATATCCTAACTTTATTGGAGGCATAGATTTTAAAAAATAACTATTATCTTTATTCCTTCTGTATCCTTTCAGTTGAACTTCTGATAGCATAGACATTTGCAGTGTTTCTTCATATTTTAAGTTAGTTACATTTACAAGGCATGGTATCTCTCCAAGTTCATTTTCAAATTTATGAAACATTAATATATTTCTACAAAGCCTACAAATTCTTATTTCAAATCCACTTCTATATGACGAAAAAGAATCTTTTCTCACTTTCCACATATTTGTATATACATATGGATTCGACTGACTCGTTTTTAATAAAGTATCTTCTAATTCATATTCACCATAATCAAAGACCACTTCAAAGGCCCATTTTTCTTTTTTTTGTTTATCAAAATAGTTCCCATATCTTATTTTATGTATATATTTATATGAATCAAATCTTCTATCTACATAATTAGATTTATCTATTATATTTTCATTATTTTCTTGTTTATAAATATACTCAATTTTATTTCCTTTTGAATCAAAACTTTCTTCAATAAGCCACATAAATATTTGACTGTCATTGTTTGGATTTGCAACTTTTGAATTTAAAGACTTGCCATAGATTGATGTAATGTTATCTTTTGTAGTAATTTTCCAATAAGAACTCTCTTTACTCTTCCAATATTCTATTCTTGAAAAGTCTCCTTCTACTCTAGGTAAATATGAAGTCACTTCCCATGAGGAATTTAAATTTTTTGATTTCTTCATTTGTTTTCTATTATCACATGTTTTTACAAGTTCTGATGAATTAGATAATATAAACTTATCCAAAATATCCTCATATGTAGGCACACCCTTCTCCGTATTTCTAGATATATAAGGCAATGAAATAGAAAATCCTAATCCAAATGGACCATTCCCAGCACCAGAGTTATAATTTAAAGAAATATCTGGTTCAAAACCTCGACCTTTTGAAGTTTTTATTGGTATAGAAAAATTTCCAACTCCTGTAAATGGATTTGAACTAAAAGTCTCACCCATACCTTTTATTGCGCCACCACCTTTAGGCATAGATACTTCACCTATAGAAATTGTTCCATTGTTAAACACACCTTTATTATTACTTTCCATATGATTAACACCGCCTATAATTTCATTAGATTTTCTTTTTATATCCTTTTTTCTAAATTTTCTGATAAATTATACTATAAAGTATATAGATATTTAAAAGAATATTCAACAATTTATGCGTAACTGGTCGTCTAAAATGTACATTTGGTCAAAACAATTATTTTATAAAAAAAAGTTATATAGTTAATACCTGCCACAAAGCTCACGTTAAAAAACATAAGTATTTTTGTCATCAACTACATTATAATGGTGAGTATTATAAAGAAATTATTTATACATATTTTACATACTCAAAATTAAAAATAGCCAATATAAAAATCATATTATATTAATTCAAAATCTTATAACTAAATAATTTAGATTCTAAAGAATATGATTACATTATATTGGCTATTTTAACTACTTTTTCTTAAACATATCTTCTATTTTCTGTCCGAATGTTTTTTTCTTTTCGTGGACGTTCGACCCGCACTCCTTCGCAAATTCTCTTAACAGATCTTTTTGCTTATCATTTAATTTTTTAGGAATCTCGACTACAACTTTGACATATTGGTCTCCTCTTGAATTACCTCTAATTCTAGGAATTCCTTTTTCTTTAAGTCTAAATACAGTTCCAGTTTGTGTTCCTTCTGGCACACTATACTTAACTTTTCCATCCAAAGTAGGTACTTCTATTTCATCACCTAAGGTTGCTTGAACAAATGTAATTGGCATCTCAAAGTAAATATCATTTCCATCTCTAGTAAATAATGGATGAGATTTTACATTAACTACAATGTATAAGTCTCCTCTTGGAGCACCTTTTTCTCCCACTTCACCTTGACCAGCAAGTTTTATCATTTGACCATCATCTATACCTGCAGGTATATCTACTTCTATAGTCTTAACTTTTCTTGTGTTTCCAGTTCCATGACATTTGCTACAAGGAGATTCAATTACTTCTCCAGTTCCATTACAAGTACTACAAGGTCTTGAGCTTGCTATATTTCCAAATGGAGTTCTTTGAACAGTTCTAACTTGACCAGTTCCATTACAAGTTGAACAAGTTTTCTTTGATGTTCCTGGTTTTGCTCCAGTTCCATCACACTCATCACATTCTTCACTTCTATTTAGCTTTATAGACATTTTTTTACCAAATGCAGCTTCTTCAAAAGATATAGTAACATTTTGTCTTATATCTGCACCACGTTGTGGACCTCTTCTTCTTTGTCTTCCACCTCCGAAGCCCCCTCCAAACATGTCACCAAATATATCTCCAAACATATCTTCAAATCCACCAAAGCCTTGGCCATTAAATCCACCTTGGCCTCCAAAGCCTCCTTGACCATTTAGCCCATCATGTCCAAATTGGTCATAAGTCTTTCTCTTTGTATCATCTGAAAGTACTTCATAAGCTTCATTTATTTCTTTAAACTTTTCTTCAGCCTCTTCATCACCAGGGTTTCTATCTGGATGGTACTTCATTGCTAACTTTCTGTAAGCTTTTTTTATCTCTTGAGCTTCTGCACCTTTACTGATACCTAAGACTTCATAATAATCCCTTTTTGTACTCAAAAATTGACACCACCTTCATTTTACAAAACGATAGCTTGTAGAATAATAAACTACAAGCTATCATTAATTCTTATATTCTACTTTAAGTTATATAATCTATGATATATTATATTCTTTATGATGTATATTGTCCATATATCTTTAATATCTATATGATTTTCATAAATAATCTATTCTTCAATTATCATTTGATGTTATATTATATAGCTTATTTATCTTCATCTACTTCTTTAAAGTCAGCATCTACTACATTGTCATCTTTAGGTCCATTATCTTGAGCTTGCTCTGCACCTTGTGCTGCTTGTTGTTCTTGAGCTGCCTTTTGGTACATTTCTTGAGATACTTTTTGGAACTTAGTCATTACTTCTTCTGTAGCTTTCTTAAGTTCTTCTGCTGTAGCATCTTGATTATCTTTTACAACTTTTAAGTCTGCTATTGCTTTTTCTATATCTTCTTTATCACTTGCACTTATTTTATCTCCAAGTTCATTTAAAGTTTTTTCAGTTTGATATATAGTAGATTCAGCTTGGTTAAATGCTTCTATTTTCTCTTTTTTCTGTTTGTCAGCTTCAGCATTCATCTCAGCTTCTTTTATTTTTTGTTCTATATCTGCTTCTGATAAATTAGTATTTGATGTTATAGTTATTTTTTGTTCTTTTCCTGTACCTAAATCTTTAGCTGAAACATTAACTATACCATTTGCATCTATATCAAATGTAACTTCTATTTGAGGTATTCCCCTTTGTGCTGGTGGTATATCAGTTAATTGGAATCTTCCTAAAGTTGTATTGTCATAAGCCATACTTCTTTCACCTTGAAGTACATGTATATCAACAGCTGTTTGGTTATCAGCAGCAGTTGAGAATACTTGAGATTTCTTAGTTGGTATTGTAGTGTTTCTTTCTATTATCTTAGTCATTACATTACCCATAGTTTCTATACCAAGAGATAATGGAGTAACGTCTAGTAATAATAAGTCTTTAACATCTCCTGCTAAAACTCCTGCTTGTATAGAAGCTCCTGCTGCAACACATTCATCTGGGTTTATACCTTTATGAGGATCTTTTCCTATAAATTTCTTAACAGCATCTTGAACTGCTGGTATTCTTGTAGAACCACCAACTAGTAATACATCATCTATTTCACTTGTAGAAAGTCCTGCATCTTGTAAAGCTCTCTTAGTTGGTTCCATAGTTTTTTCAACTAAACCTCTAGTTAATTCTTCAAATTTAGCTCTTGATAAATCTATATTTAAATGCTTTGGACCTTCTGCTGTAGCAGTTATGAAAGGTAAGTTTATGTTTGAATTCATTGTTGATGATAATTCTTTCTTAGCCTTTTCTGCTGCTTCTTTCAATCTTTGAAGAGCCATTTTATCATTTCTTAAATCTACACCTTCAGCTTTTTTGAATTCATCTGCTAAATAGTCTATTACTATTTGGTCGAAGTCATCTCCACCTAATCTATTGTTACCAGCTGTAGCTAAAACTTCAAAAGTACCATCACCTATTTCAAGTATAGATACGTCAAAAGTTCCTCCACCTAAGTCAAATACTAATATTTTCTTTTCTTGGTCTAATTTATCCATACCATAAGCAAGAGCTGCTGCTGTTGGCTCGTTTATTATTCTCTTAACATCTAGCCCTGCTATTCTACCAGCATCTTTAGTAGCTTGTCTTTGAGCATCTGTAAAGTACGCTGGAACAGTTATAACTGCTTCTGTTACTGTTTGTCCTAAGTAACTTTCTGCATCTGATTTTAATTTTTGTAATATTATTGCTGATATTTCTTGTGGAGTATATGATTTTCCATCTATATTCACTTTGTAATCAGTTCCCATGTGAGTTTTTATTGAAGTTATTGTTTTATCTGCATTTGTAACTGCTTGTCTTTTTGCAGGTTCTCCAACTATTCTTTCACCATCTTTTGTAAATGCCACTACTGATGGAGTAGTTCTCATACCTTCATTATTTGCTATTATTTGTGCTTCTCCACCTTCTAATACTGCAACACATGAATTTGTTGTTCCTAAATCTATTCCTATTATTTTTCCCATGACTAAAAATCCTCCTTGAGTAATTGTATAATTAAATTTTACTTATTTGTGTATTTTATATTAGGCTAAATATTTTAACCTTAATTTATATACTTAGCAAGAAACTTTAACCATTGAAGGTCTTATAACTTTAGTTCCTAGCTTATATCCTTTTTGAAGTACCATCACTATTTGATTTGCTTCTACTCCATCTACACTCTCTTGCATAACTGCTAGATGTAAGTTTGGGTCAAATTCCTTAGATTCTGCTTCTATTTCTTCTACTCCAAATTTTACTAGAGTATCTATTAATTGTTTATGTACAAGGCTTATACCCTTATACATAGTATCTTCCTTATCTTCACATGCATCTAAGGCTCTTTCCATACTATCTATAACTGGTATTAACTCAGTTATTATTTTCTCATTTGCAAACACACCAATTGTTTCTTTTTCTTGTTGAGTTCTTCTTCTATAGTTTGCATATTCGGCTTGAAGTCTTTGATATTTGTCATTTAATTCATCTACTTCATCTTTTAATTTTTTTTCTGCTAATTTAGAATTTATATCTGTTACATTTTCATCATCAGCTTTTTCTTCATCAGTTTTTTCGCTTGACTCTTCACATTCTTCATTAACAACTTCATCTTCTAACTCTACTTGAGTTTCAGATTCTTGGTTAATAGAAGTATCATTTTCTTCTTTTACTTCTTGTTGCTCATTTTTTTTATCCAAGACTTTACACCCCTCAATTTAAAATTTCTTTACTTTCTATTAATTAATAAACTCATATAATTTATTATAGAGTAAATTCTAGCGTAATCCATTCTTGTAGGTCCTATGAAGCTTATTCGCCCAACTAAGTCTCTGTCTACATTATAAGTTGCTGTAACTATACTACAATCCTGTGCCAATTTACAATCATTATCACTACCAATTATTATATTTAGATTTTCTTTTTGTATTCCCTTTGATTTAATTATGTCAGCTATTGTTTCCTTTCTTTCTAACATATTTAAAAATGACTTTGCTTTTAACACATCATTGAATTCTGGATAACTAAATATATTAGTGGCTCCATTTAATGATAGAGAAAAATCTTCTTCTTCCATATTTGAGTTTAGGGCATTTAAAAGTTCATCTATAAACCCTGAATACTCACTTATTTCATATTTAATAAAAGCAATCAGATTATCATCTAAATCTGTTATACTTTTTCCTAAGAGCTTCTTTGTAAGATTATCAGAAATCAAATTTAACTTAGATTGATCTAAATATACATTAGTTGTAAGGTTAGCTTTTTTTAAGTCCCCTTTATCTGTTACAACTATAAGTAAAATATTATTGTCATGCATAGCAACTAACTGTATATGCTTTATGACGCTTTGATTTATTAAACTCTTAGTAACTGCTACAGTTGTGTAGTTAGTTAATTGAGATAATAGCTTAGACGTTTCATGAATTAATTCTTTTATATGATTTATGTTATGATTCATACATTGTTCAATAAGAATCTTATCATTATCATCTAATTCACTTTTACTCATAAGAGAGTTTACATATAACTTATAGCCTTTTTCAGATGGAACTCTACCCGCAGAAGTATGTGGCTGAATTAAATATCCTAATTCTTCAAGGTCAGCCATTTCATTTCTTATGGTGGCAGCACTAACACCTAAATCATGCCTTTTAGATATTGTTCTAGAACCTATAGCTTCAGCTGTTTCTATATAATCTTTAACTATAGCTTTGAGGATATTTAATTTTCTTTCATTTAATTCCATATTATTATACCTCCTAGCTGTTAGCACTCACTAAGTTCGAGTGCTAAAAAGATTATATATATTATATACCATTATAAATTTATTTTGTCAACACCCTAAAAATCATTCCATAAATTCTATAAATATACTATTAGATATTTCTCTTCCCTTTTGAGTTAATTGTATTCCCTCAAAGCTTTGGTTTATAAGGTCTCTAGCTAGTAACATTTCTATCTGCTTACTGTATTTTTTTCTAAAATCTATTCCAAAATTTTTTTCAAAATCTTTAAATTTTATTCCCTTATTCATTCTAAGGCCCATAAATATCTTTTCTTCTATCATATCTTTTATAGAAAGATTTTCACTATCTTGTATTGGCTTCTCTCCTTTAATCAGACTTAAATGATAATCCTCTAAAGATTCTAAATTATTATATCTATTATTATCAATATAACCAGAAGCTCCTGCTCCAAGACCTATATAGTGTTCACATTCCCAATATAAAATATTATGTTTACAATTATAGCCTTCTTGTGAGTAATTTGATATTTCATATTGATTGTATCCTTTTGATTTTAAATAGTTTATTGTATACTCATACATTTCTATATCTATATTTTCATCTATAAGGTCAAATTGATTATTTTCATACATATTATACAGTTCAGTACCTTCTTCTAATATAAGAGAATATGCTGATATATGTGTTGGATTTAAATCTGTAACTTTTTCAAGAGTTTCCTTCCAATCACATAGTGTTTGATTGGGAAGACTATACATTAAGTCTATGTTAATATTTTTAAATCCTACACTCAGTGCGTCCATATAGTTTTTCTCAAATTCTTTATAACTATGTATTCTTCCTATAAAGTTCAAATGCTTTTCTTGGACAGCTTGTAACCCTATGCTAAGTCTATTGATACCAACTTCTTTCATAGTTTCTAATTTTTCTAGTGTCAGTGTGCCAGGATTGCATTCTATGGTTATTTCTGCGTTTTTGTCTATATTGAATTTTTCTTTTACACTTACAAATACTTCTCTTATTTCTTCAGATGTCAAAATACTAGGTGTTCCTCCACCTATAAATATACTTGTTATTATATCGTTTTTGTCTATATTGAAATCTTCTTTATTTTTGTATTTATCATCTCTATTTAATTTATTACTGTATAACTCCATTTCTATTTTCAAATCTTCTATATATCTTTTTTTTGAATCTAGGTCCATTTTATAAGAATTAAAATCACAATACTTACATTTTTTCACACAAAATGGGATATGTATATAAAGTCCTAACATTTTATATTCCTCATTTCTTAAAATTATCTTAAAGCATCAGTTATTAAATTATAAATCAAACAAAATAACTCATCAAATAACATATAAAGCATCTTCACTATGTAATATCATAAAAAATTTGGATAAAAGTAGATTTTTACTTTTATCCAAATTTTTCAACTTAAAATAAATGACTATTTTTTCTTCATATAATAATAAACTGGTAATCCAAGTAGGGTTATAAATATACCACCTAAAGATACTGCTGTTGAAGTCAGTATTTGATTTATTATTACAAATAATCCACCTAATATAGCTATAATTGGTATTATTGGATATAAAGGAACTTTATACGGTCTGTGTAAATCTGGTTGTTCTCTTCTAAGCCTTATAACTCCAACAAAAGTCAATACGTAAAATACCCATATTGAAAATATAGTTAAATCTGTCAAAAGATTAAATTGACCAGATAAGGCATATATACATGCTAATACAGTTATGAGCAGTATTGAATTTACAGGAGACCCACCAGAATTTACTTTTAATAAAACCTTAGAAGCAGGCAAAGTTCCTTTTTCAGCTAATGTATATGGTATTCTTGACCCTGTTAATAAATATCCATTTAATGTACCAAACACTGATATTAATATACCCACAGTTATTACTTTTCCACCTAAATTTCCAAATAATTTTTTTGCAACTAATGTTGCTGGTGAAGTAACAGTTGCTAATTCACTTGCTGGCACAACCCAAAGATATGCTACATTTATTATAATATATATTGCCATAACTAATGATAGCCCACCAACTATTGCTCTTGGTAAATCTTTTTCTGGAGATTTCATCTCTCCTGAGATAGCACCGACATTTATCCATCCATCATATGCAAACAACGTTGCTATTAATACTTGTCCAAGTGCACTTGATACATTAACTCCATCACCTACAAATGGATTTAATATCTCACTACTTTGGCCTTTAATAAATCCAAATATTATTATTAGAGCTAATGGTATCATTTTTCCAATAGTAGCTACTGTCTGAACTTTTCCTCCCAATGATGAGCCTATTATATTAAGTAATGATAAAAACAGTATTACTCCAATTGCTATTGGAAGCACAACTGACATATTGTTTGGACTCATATTTAAAAGTTCAGATGCTTGTTGAGCAAATATTACCCCTAATGCTGCTGACGTACCTGGAAAAAATAATACAGTTTGCATCCATCCAGTTAAAAATCCTAATTTTTCTCCATATATTTCTTCAATATAAATCATCATACCACCAGTTTTTGGGATAGCAGCTGATATTTCTGTAGCTGTAAGTCCAGCTGTTATTGTTATAAATCCACCTAAAAGCCATGCTATAATACCTAGTCCTGGAGCTCCATTAGTTGTGGTATATATTGCCTGTGGCTTAAAAAAAACTCCTGAACCTATAACCATACCTACAACAGTAGAAAGAGCTGCTGAAAGACCAATAGTCTTTTGTAGTTGAGTACGCATGATGTCCCTCCTTACTGTTTTATAAGTGCATAAAATATTAATTTTATAAATTTATGGTTTTAGTATTCCCAAAGTTTTTTTTTATATTAACTTACTAAATTTATATTAATTTGCTATACATTTAAAATTATAGAATACCAACCTTCATAATTTCAACCTTTAAAGACTGTCTATTTTTTTAATGTAAATTATATTTACTATCTTAAATTAATTAAATTAAAGTTTAATCTTTTAACTTAAAATGTGTATATATCTAATACTTTTCCTTTTAAAATTTCTTTTTCATTTAGTTCTGGATTATTAATAACAATTTCAAGCATCTTATTTAATAGATACCCTATATCTTTACCTGGTTTAACACCTATAGACATTAAATCGTTTCCATTAATAGCTAAGTCTTTAATATGAAAGCATTCATTTTGACTTATTATATGTTTAAATTCCTTTTCACTCTCAATAAGGTTTAATATTTTCTGTTTTGCATATTTTGGGTTTTTAGCAAGTGTGTCAGCCCAATTAACCTTTATTAAATCTTCAAATAGTTCAACATCTCCAAGTTTATTTAATAACTTTTTAATAATTTTTCTTTTTGGTTCTATTCTATAATCATGATATTGTATTAATATTAAAACTTTATTAATAGTATAATTATCATACTTAAGTCTCTTCAAAATTTGCTTTGCTATTTTGACAGACTCCCTACTGTGACTATAAAAATGGTCAATTCCATTTTTATCTGTCGTTTTAGTAATTTTTTTACCCAAATCATGAAATAACATTGTAAGCTTTAGATATAATTCATCTTCAATTACTTCAGTAGCTATCAATGTATGTTTTCCAACATTATAAATATGATATGGATTATTTTGAATAACATCTTCTAAGTCACATATTTCAGGAATTATAAATTTTAATAATCCTGTTGAAATTAATAAATTTAACTTAGATGAATCAGATATTAGCATTTTATTGAATTCTACTTGAATTCTTTCCATAGACACACATTTTATTAAATCTGCGTTTCTGTAGATACTTTGTTTAGTATCTTCAGCTATTTTAAAATTAAGCTGTGCAGAAAACCTAATCGCTCTAAGCATTCTAAGTGCATCTTCTTCAAATCTATCTACTGGATTTCCAACGCAACGAATACACTTATTTTGTATATCCTCACAACCATTAAATGGGTCAACTAATCCAGTCTTTGAATTGTATGCAATTGCATTAACAGTAAAATCTCTTCTTGACAAATCCTTAACTATATCATTTGTAAATTCTATTGAATCTGGATGTCTACCATCACTATAACTTCCATCTATTCTATATGTTGTCACTTCAAATGGCTCATGTTCAATCATGACTGTTACAGTACCATGTTGTATACCAGTTGGAATAGTCCTTTCAAATATCTCTACCACTTTTTCAGGTCTTGCACTAGTTGTTATATCCCAGTCATTTGGAATTTTTTCTAATAAACAATCCCTCACACATCCTCCAACTACATATGCCTCATAACCATTCTTTTCTAATTCTTTAATTATATAATCCACTTTTTTAGGAATTTCTATATTAGTCATAAATATCACCTTTTTTATTTTTTCTTTAATATACTCTTACTTATATTCTCTATGTGTTTAATTAAAATATACCACAAAAAAACTAGATTAATTTAGAAATAATTCTAAAATCACTCTAGCTTTTAAGTATATTTATCTAAATTTATAAAAATTTAATAAATTATTCATCCAACTTAAGTACAGACATAAATGCTTTTTGAGGAACTTCAACAGAGCCAATTTGTCTCATACGCTTCTTACCTTCTTTTTGTTTTTCAAGAAGTTTCTTCTTACGAGATATATCTCCACCATAACATTTAGCAAGTACATCTTTTCTTAAAGCACTTATTGTCTCTCTTGCAATAACCTTATTACCAACAGCAGCTTGTATAGGTATAGCAAATTGATGTCTTGGAATTTCTCCTTTTAATTTCTCACACATTGCCTTTCCTCTAGGGAAAGCACGAGTTTCATGTACAATAAAACTAAGTGCATCAACTTGCTCTTTATTAATTAAAACATCAAGTTTTACAAGAGTAGATGCAACATATCCCTTAATCTCATAATCAAGAGAACCATATCCTCTAGTTCTTGATTTTAAGGCATCAAAGAAATCATAAACAACTTCATTAAGAGGAAGGTCGTAATGAAGCATTACTCTTCTCTCATCTATATATTCCATGTTTAACATATTTCCACGTCTTTCCTGGCAAAGTTCCATAACAACACCTACATAATCTTTAGGAACTATTATATCTCCTTTTACTATAGGTTCTTCTATCATTCTTATCTCAGCTACTTCTGGCAAATTTGCAGGATTTTGTATCATTACAACTTCTCCGTCAGTTTTTGTAACTCTGTATATAACAGATGGTGCTGTAGTTATTATATCAAGATTAAATTCTCTCTCAAGTCTTTCTTGCATTATTTCCATATGTAAAAGACCTAAAAATCCACATCTAAACCCAAACCCTAGTGCTGCTGAAGTTTCAGCCTCATATTCAAGGGCAGCATCATTTACTTGTAATTTTTCAAGAGCATCTCTTACATTTTCATATTTTTCACCTTCTCCTGGATATATACCACAATATACCATTGGAGTAGCTTTTTTATATCCTGGTAAAGGTTCTTCTGTAGGATTATTTGAATCTGTTATTGTATCCCCTACACGACAGCTTCTTATGTCTTTTATACTAGCAGCAATATAACCAACATCACCTGCTGATAATTCACTAAGTTCAGTTTGCCCTGGAGCCATAACACCAACTTCAGTTACTTCAAACTTTTTCTTAGTATTCATCATTTTTATTGTCATACCTTTTTTAACAGTTCCTTCAAACACTCTAACATAGGCTACAACACCTTTATAAGCATCGTAATAAGAGTCAAATATTAACGCCTTTAATGGTGCTTCATTATCTCCTTTAGGTGCAGGGACATTTTTTACAATATCTTCTAAAACATCTTCTATATTTAAACCTGTTTTAGCTGAAATAAGAGGTGCTTCACTTGCATCAAGCCCTATTATATCTTCAATTTCATGTTTTACTTCATCTGGTCTTGCACTTGGTAAATCTATTTTATTTATTATTGGTAATATTTCTAAATCTTGGTCTATTGCAAGATACACATTAGCTAAAGTCTGTGCCTCAACACCTTGTGCTGCATCGACTACCAATAATGCTCCCTCACATGCTACTAAACTTCTTGATACCTCGTAATTGAAGTCTACATGTCCTGGTGTATCTATAAGATTTAAATAATATTCATTTCCATCCTTCGCCTTATACATTAATCTTATATTTTGAAGCTTTATAGTGATTCCTCTTTCTCTTTCAAGATCCATGTTATCAAGTAATTGACTCTTCATGTCTCTTTCACTGACAAGCCCCGTTTGTTGTATTAATCTATCAGCTAAGGTAGACTTTCCATGGTCTATATGTGCAATTATACTAAAATTTCTAGTTCTACTTTGTTTATTGTCCACCTTAAATTCCCTCCTCTTGATTATTCTTATAGTTATCATTTTATATTATATAAAAACTTTTTATATATCAAATTTTAAATTTTTGAATATAAACTAATTGGCATTAAACAAAATTATCCACATTATATGTGGATTATCAAGTCTAACACTAAATATTATATAATATCATAAACTTAAAGTAAATCCTATAAAATATAGTTAATGTGTTTTTATTTTATACAATTAAAAATACATAACTAAAATAAGGCTTATTTTAATCAATAAACCTTATTCACTTATTTCCTACTTATTAAATTTTTCAACGATTTTGTGTATATCAAAATCTGGTATATCAAACTTTGTAATATCAAATTTAATACTTGAGAAATAATTATGTTGTTTTATTCCCAACATACTTTTAGCATTACTATCAACTATAAATACACAAATGGATGTCCCTATAATCATAATAACTAAAAATATAATTCTCATAATATACTTATATTTTCTTTGTTTACTTTTACCTTCTATATTTCTTTCTAATCGGCTCATTCAACATGCTCCTAATTACACTAAACAATCTAATTTTTTTGTTTAAAATATTCATCTAAAATTTCAGCAAGATACTTTGTAGTAGCCTTAGATTCTTCTATACTCGTTGCATTATTTCCAATTTCTATTAACATGTGATTTTTAACTGCAAATTGATTAAATCTAGCATAGTCTTTTTCTACTATTGGAGACACCAAGCCTGGATATTTCTTTTCAGCAAAAGCAGTTATATCATCTGCTAAAGCTCTAAGTTGTGCTTTATTTTCATTTTTTCCTCCTACAACAAAGAAGAATTTAGATACTCTCTCTCCATTTATCATAGTTGTATATTTCAAATGGTCTTTTTCTTTAGTGGCTGGATTAGTTAAATCCCTAGCATCCCTATGTAAATCTATTGCTATGTCCACTGTATTATATTTAGGGAGTATACTTTTTATTGTTTTTAAACTACTTGCATAAGAGTTATTATAAGATGGATAGTCATGGTATTTAGTAGTATGGACTACACCCCATCCCTTACTGTCTAAAGCACTAGTTAATGCATTTCCTACTTCCATTACTGAATTTTTCTTATCTCTTGAATGATAATTTCCATCAGGTGAGTTTGAATAAGTTTCACACCCATGAGTATGATATATCAAAATTCTTGGATTTTCTTTAGTCACTCTTAAGTCATCTTTATACTCTGCACTAGATGCAGTACTAGTTTCAGTTGTATCTGAGTTTTTTGACTCAATATCTGGAACATTTTCTTTACCAACATAAAGTTTTATATATTCTTTTTCGCTTTCTTTCTTATTGTCGGCTTTACTTACATCCTCAGATTTTTTATTTTCATCTTTACTTTCTTTACTTGCTTCTTTATTTTTATCACTCTTTTTATTTTCTGTATTATTTCCTTCGACTTTAGCTTCTGGATAAGATGAATTTACTAAAAACTTTAAAAAGTCATCTTGATTTAAAGCCAATGATTTTCCTGGTAAAATGCATGCTAATATAAAAGTCAAGGTTACTACTTTAATGCATTTTTTAAACATATTTGCTCCTCCTTATTTTACAATCTACCTGGATGTAAAGATCTATTCAGACCTTCACTTATTATTATAGATAGATTTTCAATTGTATCATCTATATCTTTTGGTGTTACGATTAAGTTCTTATCATATGGATCTAACGAATCTTTTATTAGATGATATTTTTCTTCCTCTTTAAGTTTTTTCAACATATTATAAAAACTTTCTGTTTCTTCTGATTGAGATATTAAATTATCTATTGCCATATCCAAAACATCTATAGTAAGAGTTGCTGCGTCAACCACAGTTGGAACTCCTATTGCAATAACATCCACTCCTAAGGTTTCTTTAGTGAGAGATTTTCTTGTATTACCAACACCTCCACCAGGTGATATTCCTGCTGTTGATATTTGTATAGTAGAGTTTACTCTTTCCATTTTTCTTGATGCTAGTGCATCTATTGCTACTACTCTATCTGGCTTAACTTTCTCAACTAGTGACTTCACTACTTCACTAGTTTCTATCCCAGTAACACCCATAACCCCTGGACTTAGAGCTGATACCTCAGTAAAATCATCATCATAATCCTTGTTGTAATTTTTAAAGAGATGTCTAGTTACTAGTGTTTTAGATACACTTTTGGGACCCAATGCATCAGAAGTAATATTTCTATTTCCAAGACCAATTACTAGTGTCTTTTTATTTTTGTCTTGTCCAAATACATCTACTAATTCATCTTTTAGATAATTTATCATCTCTTCTCTTGACTCATCATCATCAAACTTCATAAGATTACTTTCTAGGGTTATATACTTTCCTATATCTTTGTTCATTATCTCTGAACCTTGTTCATCTATTACTTCAACTTTTGTTACAACACAATTTTCTAATTCTTTAGTTTCTATTTCCACCCCAGGAATACTACTTCCTTCTTGAGATTTTTCACACATTTCACTAGCTTCTAAAGCCAAATCTGTTCTTACATTAATCATATAAACCTCCAGTATAAATTAAATGCTAATTATAATTGTTAACAAAATTTAGTATTTTATAACAAAAAACTATAAATTTATTTAAAACAAGTAAAATTAAGGCTTTCAATGTAAGAAAATTGAGTTTGGTCAGTAAATAGTCAGTAAACTTCCTTAACTATCATCTATTTACAAATATAAAAAGGTAGCAACTATTTATATAGGCGCTACCTTTTAATCTATTTATCAATTTCATATTATCAAATTCCTGTCAAATTTTCATTCATTATACATTTCTTTTTATCAAAATAACTTTATAATTTCTATATCATTTCATTCTGTTGAAAAAATGGTTCAGTAATCTCCAACCACTCATTTGGCAAATAAATAGCTAGATAACCATGATTATATCCCTTAGCTTCATAAATTTTACAAGAAGGTACATAAGACTGAAACATCTTTGCAGAGTTTTTTACACATTTCATTTCCTTTTCACCATACCAATACATCACTTGTGCTGTAGTTTCTCTTAAACTCTCCTTAAGTGTGTACTTCATCATATAAGTACGATACATAGCATAGAGTGTTTCTTTTCTGACATGTGGCATATCTTTCATATAATAGTTCTTAATTTCATCTGGATATTGCATGTTTTTTGGAAATAATTTTGACATTATAGCAATTTGAAATCTACAAGCTTTTTCACTAAATAAAAGTCCTCTAAAAAATCGAATCGACATCATACAAGCTCGTGCCATATTGGGTCTAGGATAGCAAATACTGCCATCAATAATTGCCTTTTCAGTAATATCTGGTTTTCGAGATAAAATCTCTATAACAATCTGTCCACCAAGAGATACTCCACACAGAGAAAAAAGATGACCACCACATTCTTCATCTATATATTTCATCAATTTATCTGCTGTATCCTCTGTAGAAATATATGTAGTCTTGTATTCTTCTCCATGACCATCCAGTGTAGGAAGTATTACATGATAGTATTCAGACAATACTCGTGCTTGTCGTAAATAATTCCACCATGCATTCCCACCTCCATGAATCAGCATGATATGTGGATTGTTTTTATTCCCAAATTCATGAAAGTTCATATATAATACCTCCTTATAAAAACAAAATGTTTGTTATTTCTTCTTCTCATCATTTTTTGCAGGTGGAGAAGATATAATTGAGAGTTTTCGGAGTTTTAAATCTGATTTGGGTTCTTGGTCTATGTATGGCTTCAATAAATCAACTATACTTTGAAGAAGATTTTCATATTCTCTATCAGTTATATATAACAATGCTGAAGTGAAAAATACATTGTCTTTCTTATGGTCTTGATTTTTTAAACTAAAATATTCATTCATTTCTTGCATCAAACCCATATGAAATGCTGTAGAGAGTGAAACAGATGCATCTACTTCCATATCCAAAGCATATTCCTTTAATGAATAAATTTTTTCAATTGTACCACGTACACGATTTTCTTTAACTACTTCAATCATATTGTTATCTTCCAAAATTTTAACATGGTGGTAAACTGTTGCACGAGGAATATCACTTAGATACTTCACAATATCAGATGTACGAACACTACCATGAATTCTGATATACTGTAAAATTTGGAGTCTAGCTGGATTTAAAATTAGTTTTGTTGTATCCACTTTATCAATCCTTTCTTTAATCCATAAAATTATTATAGTCTAATTTTTTAGACTATACAAGAGTATGATATAAAACTATTAAACAGTCAACAGTAATAAAAATAGCGATAGTATAGTTCTGCTTATCTGCGACAATAAAAAAATTACCTTTAATTAATAGAAAAACTTTCATATTAACCATATAAATTCATATTTTTATAAAATTTATTACTAAGTCCATAAAAATGAGTAATTTCTTGTATTATCTTATAATTATTGGAAATACTATCAAAATGTATGTTAATAATTTGTATTATTTCAAGATATATGTTACAAAAATAAAATATTAAATTGTATCTATTAAAATATTTAAAGAACAAAATATATCAACATAAAAACAAAATATTTCAAATTATTTATACATAATTTATAGTCTAAAAAATCAAAACAAAAAACATTATTAAAATATATAAATAATAATCCTTGATTTTTAGATTTATTTCTGTTAAAATCTAATATGTTGACGATGAATATGAGAAAAAAATACAGGGAGGTGAACACGGTGGCAAATATAAAATCAGCTAAGAAAAGAATAAGTGTTATCGAAAAGAAAACTGCTTTAAATAGAGTTAGAAAATCTCAAATAAAAACTGCAATAAGAAGATTCGAAGATGCTGTTGCAGCTGGAAACAGAGAGGATGCTGTTGTTAAGTTCCAATACGCTCAAAAAAGAATATACCAAGTAGCTTCTAAAGGAACTATACATAAGAATGCTGCAGCTAGAAAAGTAGCTAAATTAGCTCAAAAGTTAAACGGTATGAACGCTTAATTACCAGTTTATATTTCTTATATATAATAACCCCTATGTAGGGGTTTTTTATTTTGGAAATTTATACAATAAAAAATAAATAGTTAGACATATTATAGTAGATTATATACTCTTAGACTCAATCTAGCCTACTTGTACTTTGAACTATAACATATCTTGCTATTTATTTTTTATTAATGTATAATTTTTTTTACACTGCTTGTCTTTTACAGTATCTACTAACCAACATTTCTACTGCTAAGGTATCCCTTATAAGACCTGTTTTTATTTTATAATCACTTTCTAATATATAGTTTAAAATTTCTATGATTATATCATCAGAAAAGTTCTTAGCCTGCTTTAATGCTTTTCCTATTACAAATTGATGAATTTTTAATTTATCTGCTATAAGTTTTGCTGAGTATCCCTCTAATTGTAATTGTCTTACTTGCATAACTATTTTAAACTGTCTAGCTATCATAGAAAATATACCTAAAACAGATTCGCCCTCCTGTATCATATCATTCAATATTTTCATTGCATTAGAAGCACTTTGCTCTCCAATATAATCAATTAACTTAAATATATCATTTTCAACCTTTTTAGGAGATAATTTATCTATTATATCATTAGTTACACTATTTCCCTTTCCAACAAATGAGCTAATTTTATTTATCTCGTTTTCTAAGTCTGATAAAGTCTTTTCACTACTTTTATCTCTATATCCTTCTTGTTCAATAAAATACATTATCTGAGAGTTTTCTATTATAACTTCATTTAGAGCAAAAGATTTTTTTATCCACTTAAATAAGTCCATATCAGAAAGCTTGTCACAGTTAAAAACAATTCCATTATTACTTATCTTTTTAACTAAAGATTTTCTTTTGTCAATATCTCCGTATACAACAAAAACTATGGTAGTAGTGTCTGGAGTATTATCTAAATGCTCTATCAAGTATTTTTCGTCACTATCTGTAAAATTCTTTTTCTTTCCTTTTAGTAACTCAAAGTCTTTTACTATTACTATTTTTCTATCATCCATAAAAGGAAGTGTCTCTATAGAGCTTATAAGCTGATTTAAGACTATTTCCTTTCCATCTATTATATCTAAGTTAAAATCGAGCATTCCTTCGTTTAAATTCTCTTTAAAGACTTTTATTGCATTTTCTATTAAATAATACTCTCTGCCATAAAAAAGATACATTTTCTCAAGTTTTTTATCTTTTATATTCCTTATAATATCCTTGTAATCCATTTTCTTGCTCCTTTATCTCTTTTCCTTCTATGTAAAATATGTAAAAAAATACTCCTATGTAATAAATCACTACAATATAAAGTTTAGGGTTATCTATATCAATATATGTAAAATTTAAATTGCTGAGTTTCTCTAGTAAAAAAAATATGATTTCTATCAATGTACTGTTAAATAAAGCTATTATTTTAGCTATTACTACACTTATTTTAAATATTATTAAACTTGCAATACTCAAATACATTATTATACCTATAAATGGTACTATGATTAAATTTCCTATGATTGAAACCAATGGTATACCTTTAAATGTATAATATATTATAGGCAAGGTTAATATATTTGACGATATTGTCAATGATACCATACTTAATTTTATAATACTATTTATTTTATTGTAAAATATTAGTATAGAGAATGTAGCTAAAAAAGATAATTGAAAACTTACATTATATATAACATAGGGGTTATTTATAATTAAAACTATCCCTATTAGAGACAGTGTTGATATTCCATCCTTTTTTCTATTAATAAAGACTGATAAATAGAAAACCATAACAAATGTTATAGACCTAATTATAGATGGAGACGCACCTACCATTATACAATATAAAGATATAAAAATCGACAATATTAATAATTTATACAATTTATTTATACCTCTTAATAAAAAAGCAATTACAACACATAGTATGCCTGTATGAAGACCAGATATAGATATTACATGGCTAGTTCCTGTTCTGGTGAACATTTCTTTTTGCTCATCTGTCAGATTTTCAACTTCTGCTAACAATATAGAATTTATAAAATCCGAATTTTTCTTATATAAATATCTATACGTTTTATTTATGTAAAACTTTACTTTACCTATTAAGTCATATATTTTATTCTTACCAATAATTTTATAGCTATTTATATATATTATACCTTTATATCCAGTGCTTTTTATATACCTTCCATAATCAAAATCTTCATATTTCATTTTAGCTAAACTTTTAAATTTGCCTGTAATATTAACTTTCTGACCAATTTTCAAATTTTTAGTTCTTGTGTAATCATTTATTAAGAAAGCGCCTACTTTATACTGATTATATCTAGGCTTTTCAAGTCTTCCTTTAACTGTTCCTTGTATAGTTATTATCTTATCATTAAATTTTTCATCCTCTTTCTTCTTATTTGTGATAATAAAAGATACAGCTATCACAAATATTAATATAATTAGTAAAGGTCTTCTTATTTGAATCATAATCACTCCTCTATAAAACATATTATTTAGATTATTTTCAAATAAATATTTTTTAAACAAAAGAAATTATTCTATAAACAAAAGAATACGTCAAAAGATTTATTAAAATCTTTTGACGTATTTTCATTTCTATATATATTCATTTATATAATTATCTTTTTTAGAAAAAATGCAATTAAGTATTTCTATTGTTTTTTTTGAAATACCCTTTATATTATTTAATAAAAGTGCTTCTTCAATGTCTATATAAGAAAATGCCAATTGTGTTAAAGCATTTATATCTAATTTAATATCAAAACACTCTTGAAGCTCATCTGTACATTCTTTATTTAATTTTTCTAACATTACTTTTTTATTTTGTATAGATATTTTGAATAGTCCATTATTCTCTTCTATATATTTATCTTCTATATATAATTTTATAGAGCCATTAATATCCTTATCAATATCTATATCTTCAATAAATTGCTTTACATTTATAACTCTTCCCATCATAAAAGGTTTTATTTTTATCTCACAGTCTTTAGGATTGTCTAATATAAACCTTATCTTATCTATCATAGGAGTAGCTATAGTAACTATCTTACATTGAGTATTGTGATTATATATAAATTTAAGCATTGATTTAAGGGCATCTATGTTTTTATAAAATAGCTCTCTGACAAACATTTTATCTCCTTGAAGAAAATAAATTACATATCCATCTTTTTCACTATCTTCATGGATATATAAATGTCCATCTTCACTTTGGATTTCTTTAAATAAGTTTTCATAATAATGTTCATCTTTTAACACATTACCATTAACCTCATTTAAAAATACTTTATCTATTTTAATTAAATCATCAATTTGTGATAAATTAGCTTTTATCATTTTTCCATTTGCCTTGAAAGTTTTTAAATCATCTGTTTTGATAGTATATTCAATTTGGTCATAACAATGCTCATATCCAAACCTTCTATAAAGTCTATAATCAATTGGCATTAATATAGATACTAGTTGTCCTTTCTTATACAACTCATTTAAAGTAAATTTAATAACTTTACTCATATAGCCAGTTCCTCTCCCCTCAGGAAGTGTGGAAACCCCTACTACATACGATGTATTGTATACCTTACTATTTAAACTTAATTTATACTGGTTTAGCTGAAGAGAGGAAACAATTTTTCCTTCATCTAAAGCTATTACAGTATTTTCATATTTATATTTATCATTAAAATAGTATTTCATAAAACTTTCACTATCATTAAAGCAATAACTCCATATTTCTTTTATACTTTCTATTTCTTCTTCTTTAGCATACCTAATCTCCATATAGTTTATTAAGCCTCCCTAACACTGTACTTTTCAACAAATCTACAAGGGTGGTAAGAAAGTTTAGCTTTTCTCAGACCTTCAATACCTAAGTCTTCTTCTCTATTTACAAACTCAACATCTTTAAATTCACTTACTAAAAATTGTTGGTTTATAAATGGATATAAACCTCTTATATCTGGATTGGCTTTTTCTATATGAATTAATGCCATGTTTTTATTTAAAAGCTCTCCGATACTAAATGCTTCTAATTTTCCATCCACATATACACCAAATACTTTTACTTTATCTTTTAAAATATCATAATTGTTAAATATCTTTTTGATACCAACTAATTCATCATCCATACTTTCATCAAATTCGTTATTTTCTTCTTTGTTACTTTCCCATTCTTTCATTAATACTAAACATTCATTGAAGTTTTCTTTATCTAATAATCTTGCTTCATATCTACCTGCATATTCTTTTAAGAAATAATTTATATGATTTCTCTTCTTTTGATTCTTTTTACCTGCTAGCGTTCTTAAACTTTCTGCATCATAGATATAATCAAATAAATCTCTTTCTTCTATATACTCAAATCTATTTGGGTATTTTTCTTTTAAAAATTCTACCACTTCAGTAGTAATACCTCTTAAGTATATTTTTTTGTTGTTATGTGAAAAATACTCAAGTACAAAATCTACAACTTCTGGAAGTTTGTCTTTTTTAGCAAGTGGTAATATTGAGAAACTATCTCCTTCATATTCACCAACTAAAACAGCAAAATCTTCACCTATATAGTATCCTGTCTTATAAACATGTTGCCACATATATAAAGTACTAAAACAGTACTCACAAGCTTCATAATCTACTAAATCAAAATAAGGGTCTAGCTCCTTTTTTGAATTTAGTTCAATATCTTTGAAAAACATAAAATCCTCCTACCTTTTTATTGCTTAATTTTTTAAAATTTTATTTTGTATCTATAAAAACTCCAATTTAGTTATGGTATTAATTTCACTTATATTGTCTAAAATATAAAATAGGATAGTTCCCATATATCTTATATTACCCATCATAAAATTATATAAACATGTAATGACTGGAGTGATTTTTTATTGAGAAATAAAATTTTTTTATTAATACTTATTATAATATCACTTTTAAGTGCTTGTGACAAAAAATCTCTACTATCTATACATATGATAGATGTTGGACAAGGTGATAGTCTTTTAGTTCAAACACCTACAAAGAAAAATATATTAATTGATGGAGGTGATGAAGATAGTGGAAATATAGTTACTAGTTACTTGAAACAAAAAAGAATAAAAACCATTGATATAATAATAGCTACGCATCCAGATTCAGACCATATAGGAAGTCTTGATAATGTCATAAAAAAATTTAATGTAAACTCCATCTATATGCCTGAACAATCAACAGAAAGTGAAGCTTATCAAAATCTAATAAGTTCTTGTAATGATAAAAACCTATCTATACAGTATCTATACAGAGATGATGTTTTAAATATCGATAACAATATAAATATATATGTATTAAGTCCTTCATATATACAGGAAGAACCTAATTTAAACTCAATAGTTTTTAAATTAAATTTTAATGACACCTCATTTTTATTTATGGGCGATGCTGAAGAAGCAATTGAAAAAGAAATTTTACATTATTTTAAATTAGATAACATCAATTTTATAAAAATCGGTCATCATGGAAGCAATTCATCAACTACTTTAGAATTTATTGAAAAAATTCATCCAGATATAGCCGCAATATCGTGTGGATATAAAAATCAATATGGACATCCTCATAAGGAAGTTATCAATAATTTAAAACAAAACAATATATCAATTTATAGGACAGATAAAATGGGTGATATTGTTTTTTATAGTGATGGTAAAATGATATTTACAAAACACAAATATAAAATAGACACTTAACATAAGAAATAAAACTGTAACTACATAACAGAACTAGGCTAAAAGTATCAACATAAAATGGTTTTATATTGATGCTTTTAGCCTTTAAAATATGTCCATAAAATTTATAGATAAAATATTTAGTATTATTACCCTAATAATTCATTAACTATTACAGATGCAATTACTAGACCTCCAACAGATGGCACAAATGATACACTACCTGGTGTTACCTTTTTACCATTCATGACTTTCTTTTTAAGTTCTATTGGTTGTTCAGTTGAATATACCACCTTTAATTTTTTAATTCCTCTATCTCTAAGCTCTTTTCTCATGACTTTAGCTAAAGGACAAGTACTTGTTTTGTGTATATCAGTAACAACTATTTTAGTTGGGTCCAATTTATTTCCCATACCCATAGAACTTATTATTTTTAAACCTCTTTTTTCACATGTTTCAATTAAATGTATCTTCGAGCTTACCATATCTATTGCATCCACAACATAATCATATCTTTCTGTTAGTATTTCACTACTAGTATCTTTATTATAAAGATTTCTTATTTTTTTTATATTAATATTAGGATTTATATCTAAAATTCTTTCTTCCATAACATCGACTTTATATTTTCCCACAGTTGAATGTAATGCTGGTATTTGTCTATTTATATTTGTTATATCTACATCATCAAAATCAACAATAGTGAGATTACCCACTCCAGCTCTTGCTAAAGCTTCAACAGTAAAACTACCTACTCCTCCAACTCCAAATACTATTACATTTGAATTTTTAAGTTTTTCTATACCATCATCTCCAACTAGAAAACTAGTTCTCGTTGTAAAGTTATTTTCCATTTTTCCACTCTCCTAGACTTTTATATACCTAATATTAGTATTAGAAAATTTACATTATATAATACTAGATATTATATATTACTAAAACTAAATTATCTCAAAATAATTTTTAAATTTAAAAAGGTATCTTTTAATATTAAAAGATACCTTTTATACTGGCGGGAATGCGTGGGAATCGAACCCACCTAAGAGGCTCTTAACCCCTCATACTAGTTTTGAAGACTAGAGGGCACACCGGCACCCATCCACTCCCATAACGAAACGTTTCTCAACGAAATCTATAATATCATATATTTTGACTCTTTGCAACAATTTTTATAGATTAATTTGATAGCAAATCATATTTTAAATAGTTTTTATCTATAGCAATTAATATTTATATATCTTCTTATTATATTTATAACTATATTTATAAACTTAAAAACTGGAAACCATATTTTAATTATCTATAAAGAATTTTTCCTCTATTTAATCAAAATACAATTTCCAGTATAAATATAAATTATTTAATTATTTTAATATACGTATATCTATAGTTTTTCTTCCCCAATTATAAACTGTCTTTGAGTCATTCATAAATATATCAATTTTATTTCCTTTTATCGCACCACCACAGTCTTCAGCAGTAAATACCATATCAAATTGAGGTATATATACTTTCGTTCCATATGGTATAACCTTAGGGTCTACAGCTATTGTTCCCCACTTAGGCTTTGTTCCTGTTGCAGTTATACTATGACCAGAATATGCAGTTGCTACAACTCTCATACTTCTACCATTGTTACTACTGCTACTACTTGAAGAAGATGAAGCCATCCTTCTTGAACTTTCTCCCCTTGATGAAGCTACTTGCATTTCTACTTTTGTTCCTTTATTTACAACTTTATTAACTGGCTCAGATGTAACAACTTTTTTCACAAATTCCTTTTCTACTTTCTTGCCATTGTGATAAGTTTCTTTATATACTAATTCACTTTTACCAGCTTTTCCTTCTTCTTTAACTTTAGAATCTCCTTTTGACAAAGAGTTATCTTCAACAACTGTAACTTCAAACGGAATGTCTTTAGTCTCTACAACTGTTTTTTCCTTAACATCAATTACTTCTATTTTATCTCCATTAGATAACTTTGAATTTACATCCAAACTAACTATATCATTTCCATCATAGCTAATGTTTTGGGCTTCCAAAAGGTCTCCTACATTAGAACTAAATGTAGATACAGTTCTTTCTTCTCCTTTTACTACTAATGTTACTTGTTTATTAAGTGCAGAGTATCCAGATAAAATTCCAACTGATAAAACAACCGCCATTGCCGAGACTTTAACATTACTCAATTTCTTTAAATTCATATAAAATTTCCTCCCTCAAATTTTTTACACTATATATTTTGCTTCGTAATATTCTGCTTCGTAAATTTCTTTTTTGTTTTTTGTGTAACTAAATTGTAACTATTTTTTCAAGAGTTGTCAACTTGACAAAAAAATAGAAATATGCATACATAGTATTTTCAACTATTGAAGCATATTTCTATTAGTTACAACAATGTCATTGTTTATTGTTGTTTTGTTATCATTTTGTTACCTTTTATCTTTATATATTTTCTATCTGCCAATTGATAGGTTCTTTTCCTAGCTTTTCGAGAATTTCATTTATCTTAGAGAAGTGCTTACATCCAAAAAAACCTTTACTTGCTGATAATGGACTTGGATGAGGTGCTTCCAAAATATAATGCTTACTTGTATCAATCAATTCTACTTTTTTACGCGCATTACTTCCCCACAGTACAAAAATTACTGGGTCTTCACGGTCACTTAAAATAGAAATCACTCTATCTGTGAAAATTTCCCACCCTTTATTTTTATGAGAATTGGCTTCATGTGCTCTAACAGTAAGTGCTGTATTTAAAAGTAACACACCTTGGTCTGCCCAAGGCATTAAGTATCCATTATTAGGTATAAAGCATCCTAAATCTTCTTTCAACTCTTTGTACATATTTAATAGAGATGGTGGAGTTTTTACTTGTGGTTGAACTGAAAAAGCTAAACCATGAGCTTGATTATCTCCATGATAGGGGTCTTGTCCTAGTATTAAAACTTTTGTATCTTTATATGAAGTGTGTTTTAAAGCTTCATATATGTTATGCATATTAGGAAAAATTTGACGTGTCTTATATTCATCTATAAGGAATTTTCTTAAATTTAAATAATATTCTTTTTCAAATTCTTCCTTTAATAATTCATTCCAATCGTTTCCTAAATTAACCATAGTTATCACCAATTCCTTTCAGCTATTTTTATTTATTGTTTTATTTAGAAATTATGTCCTCTTGATTGTCATTTTTTTCATTAGTATTTATTTTTATGCTCACTCTGTTAGGTATACAAACTATACTTTGACTTGGTTTGTTTATAAAACCTGTATGTACACACACCTTATCAGGACATGAAGCATCTATTATCTCCACACCTTTGTCATGAATTTTAACTATATTGTACCCTCCTCTATTTTCTATTTTAAATTCTTCTTTGGTATTTATTGAAACAGTCTTATACAATTTATTATCTACATAAATTTCAATACTTCCAGCATTTTTAGAATTTATAACATTTATTATTCCATAACATGCTGTGATAACAATCAAAACACCTAAAATAAGAAGAATGTCTTTTTTCTTCATTTTTTGTCCTCCTATGAAATTATGCTATAATAAGATAATAACACAATTTCATAGGAGGAATATACCATGAATAAGAAAAAAATCACATTTATTTTTGTGATATTGATTTTAGCATTAATTTTATTTTCATTTTTTAGGAGTTCAAGTCAAAATACTAAATATAGTAAGACAAGCTATTACCTTGGTACAGTAAATGAAGTTACTATATTTAATATAAAAGAATCAAAAAGTGATAAAATTTTAAATGAATGTGATTCAATTTTAAGATATATTGATAACAAGATGAGTACCCATATACCAGGAAGCGATGTTTCTAAAATAAATGATAATGCTGGTAAAGATTTTGTCAAAGTTTCTGATGATACATTTTTTGTTGTACAAGAGGCTATAGAATACTCTAAGTTGTCAAATGGATACTTTGACATAACAGTTGGTCCACTATCCAATCTATGGGCAATTGGAACAGACAAGGCTAAAGTCCCAAATAACTCTGAGATAAACGAACTTCTGCCGCTCATTGATTACAAAAATATTATATTAGATGAAAAAAATAAATCTATAAAGTTAGCTAAAGAAGATATGAAAATTGATTTAGGGGCAATAGCTAAAGGATATGCTGCTGATAAAATCGTAGGCTATTTGAAATCAGAAGGTATAAAAAAAGCTTTAGTAAACTTGGGAGGTAATATATTTACTCTAGAAGATAGCAAAAATAACAAACCTTTTAAAATTGGTATTCAAGACCCAACTAGCAAAAATGGAGAATCTATAGGGAATATAGAAACTACAAATAAATCTGTTGTTACATCTGGAATTTATGAGAGATTTATAGAAAAAGACGGTAAAATATATCACCATATGTTAAATCCATTTACAGGATACCCTTTTGAAAACAACTTAAGCAGTGTTACAATAATCTCTGATAAATCTATTAATTGTGATGCTTTATCCACTTCTACATTTGGACTTGGACTTGAAAAAGGTATGGATTTAATTAATAGTATTGATAATGTAGATGCTATATTTATAACCAAAGATAAAAAAGTATATTTAACTAATGGCATACAAAATAATTTTAAACTTACAGACAAAGCTTTTTCTATTAAAAAGTTCAATAAATAATGAGTTTAAATAATAACTATATCTATTATGCATACAAATTTATACATACAAATTTAAATAACTCTAATATAACTAATGTAAATTTAAGTTTTATATAAAATATGGTATATACTAAGTAGTCTAAAACAAATTGTACTTATGTATATACCATATTTATAGCTTGATTTGTATAAAACACTACCCATTACTCTTTAACTTTCGATAATAAATAACTCCTACAACATATAAAACAATCCACAAAACAAATAAATATATGATTATTACCAATGAGTTGTATATATCTAATGCATTTAGTACAGAGAAAACAAAAGCAGATATAGGAATTATTATCATACATACAATGTAAGCATATCTTCCTGCTTTATCTCTATACATAACATTTCTTTCATCATGAAGATTAATGTTTTCTATTTCGAGCTTTTCTTTGTATTCTTCTTTATGCTTATTCCAGTAAAAGTAACGATAAATGGCAGAAATTCCACCAAATCCAAAACCTCCTGCTAGTCCAGCAAACAAAGAACCTAACTTATCACCATTCATTAAACAAAGAAACAAGAAAATAACACCTAAAACTACAAATACAATTCCTATTCTTAAATTTCTCTTTTCCATGAACTATTTCTCCTTCCATAAAAATATTTCTTCAATCGACATTTCAAAAAAATCAGATATTTGAAATGCAAGTTCTAAAGATGGATTATATTTTCCATTTTCAATAGAACTAATCGTCTGCCTTGAAACCTTAAGAATTTTTGCAAAATCTTCTTGATTAAGACCTTTTTTCTTTCTTAAATCCTCTACACGATTTTTCAAAAAGATTGCCTCCTTTTTGTAAAGTTTCCTTTACATTTATAATATACCACTTGCTTTTATTTTTGTAAAGGAAACTTTACAAAATATATATAAAAATAGACATTTCATTAGAAATGCCTATCATTAAACATATTTAATTTTATAATTGAATTACATCTTGCTGTCTATAAACCTTATTTTTTAATCTTTTTTAGTACATCTTTGAAACAACCTACATTTTTTTATTTTTAATAAATAACTCAACTAACTTTTTATAACGACTTTACAAACAAATCCATTCTATTTAATGCCTCAATTACATTTTCTTTTTGAGTTCCTAAATTTATCCTAACATACTTTTCTCCATCTTTTACAAAGTGACTTCCATCTTCTATTAGCACTCCTGTATTGACAGCTAACCTATCTGTAAATTCACTTGCACTTAGTCCTAGATTGCTTATGTCCATCCAAGCTAAATAAGACGATTCCATCTTCATTAGTTTAATCTTCTCATATTTATTTACCCAATTCTCTAAAAGTTCATAATTTGATTTTATATACTCATTTACGTTCTTTAACCACTCTCTACATTCATCATAAGCTGTTATTAATCCTATTATTCCAAATACATTTGGAGAAGTTATAGAATTTTGTTTTAGTTTCTTTCTAAAAGTATCTCTTATATCCTTATTTATGACGATTGAATAAGAGGTCTTTAATCCTCCAAGATTAAACCCTTTATTTGGTGATGTCAATAGGATAATATTTTCTAAAAGTTCCCTTTCAAGCTTAAGAATAGAATTAAATTCGCCATAATGAATATGCTCTGCATGTACTTCATCTGCAACTAAAATAACATTGTTTTCTTTACATATAGTTGCTACTTTCGTCATTTCTTCAATTGACCAAATTCTTCCTGATGGATTATGTGGTGTACAAAACATCATTAACTTAGGTTTATTTTCTTTAATTTGAGATTCTAATCTATCAAAATTTATATAATATCTATCATTTATCACATCTAATGTATTACAAACTACATTTACACCCTGCTTTTTAGCTGATGATTCAAATGGGTCATAAACTGGTGTATTTAATATTATACTATCTCCTTTTTTACAAAAAGCTTGTACTACATAGTGAAGTGTTGACACAGTTCCATAAGTCAATGTAATCCATTCTCTTTCTACATTTACTTTATGCATATCATTTTGCCACCCAATAACTGAATCATAAAATTCATCATAACAGTATGTATATCCAAATACACCTCTTTTTACAGCTTCAATAAATTTACTTTCTATTTCTGTTGGTATTTTAAAATCCATATCAGCAATCCACATTGGTACAAAATCTTCTCTAATATCTCCAAATTTATCTCTTATAATATTTAAATCCCACTTTCTACACTTTTCACTTACTCTATCTGGCCTATCATCAAAATTATACATTTAAATTTACCTCGTCTTTTCTTATTATTATAAAAATACTTAGCTACAATTTATTTTTAATTTACAACTATTAAATCTTTGGTAGATATAGTCAATCTCATACACCCATCTTGAGTTATAAGTACATCATCTTCAATTCTTACTCCTCCAAGTTCTGGCACATATATACCAGGCTCTATAGTTACAACCATGCCTTCTTTTAATACTTCATTTGATTCTGAAGTTAATGCTGGATACTCATGAACCATAATACCTACACCATGACCCAGATTGTGTCCAAAATTATCACCATATCCATATGAACTAATTATATCTCTTGCAACCTTATCTATTTCACCAGCAGTCATACCTGGCTTTAAAACCTTTATACACTCTTCATTAGCTTTCTTTACTATATTATATATTTTTTCTAGTTCTTTATTTGTAGTTCCCATACAAATAGTTCTAGTAATGTCTGAACAATAATTATTATACTTTGCTCCAAAATCAAATGTAACAAAATCTCCATATTCTATAATTTTTTCACTAGCTTTTCCATGAGGTAAGGCTCCTCTCAAACCAGATGCAACTATAGTGTCGAATGATTCTTTTTGTCCGCCTAATTCTTTTATGAATCTTACAATTTCATTTTCTACTTGTCTTTCAGTCATACCAACTTTTATAAAGTCAATTATATGATAAAACGTAGCATCTACTATTTCACAAGCTTTTTTTATATATTTTATTTCATCTTCATCTTTCTCTTTTCTTAAAGTAGATAAATCAATTGATTTTAAAGTTACATTTAATTTGTTATTCATACTTTTATATGAGTCAAAAGATACTTCACTTCCTTCAAAGCCAATTTCTTTTATATTTTGATTTCTGCAAATATCATTAATTATATCAAAATACGTTCTATTTTTATCCATTAATATAACATCAAATAAATCTGATTTTCTTTTAACTTCTTCAAAGTATCTAAAATCTACTATTATATATTGTTTATCTTTCGTTATAAAAACATAGCCTGATGAACTAAATAGATTTCCAATATAAAACTTATTGGTAGAACTATTAATAAGAATTCCATCTACATTATACTCTTTAAGATACTTTCTTATTTTTTCTATTTTATTCATAATTTTATCTTCACCACCCTTAATTAGTCATATAGGTAAGGCTGGTAATATTGTTTCAATCAATATTACCAGCCAAGGTTATTATAGATAGTAAAATTTATAAATTAATCAATATAATCTACAACAAGTTTACCATCCTTTATTAATTTATTTCTGTAAAATACATTTCCTACAGCTATGAATATAGCACCAACTGCTATACCTATTACATATCCAAATAAGTTATCTACTAGAGGCCATGCCCATATAGCTGACTCTGGGAACCACTGAATTGCCCCTAAAACTATACCTGTAATAGCTCCTATTATACTTCCTACGATATTTAAAGGTATAACAAAACCTGGTCTCTCAAGTGCAAATGGTATTGCTCCCTCTGATATACCCATAAATGATAGGAATATAGAAGTTTTTCCTGCTTGATAGAATTGTCTATCATATACTCTTCTTCCCACTAATCTTTTATCTAATAAAGTTGTAAGTCCTAATCCAATTGGAGGAACAACTATAGCTATTGTTCTTGCTGTTATTGGTAGTACATTTTCTGTAGTCAAACCAAGTGCAACGAATCCTGCTGCTTTATTTATTGGTCCACCTAAGTCAAATGCTGTAGCTGCTGCTAAAGCTGTTGCATATACATATTCTCCCGCTGCTCCTGCTGCTGTTAAGAAGTTTTTCATACTTTCATTAATTAATCCACCAAATGGAGTTATTATAAATATCATCAATACCATACAAGTTAATGATGCTATTAGTGGTATTAAAAATGTTGTTTTAAAAGCTAACCAGTTATGAGAAACTTTTATAGATTTATTTAACCATTTTACAAAATATCCTATTATAAATGCGATTAATATTGCACCTAAGAATCCTGATGCAACTGGTACAACTTCTGTCCATTGTCCATCTACGAATTGTGGTACACCTACAGGTTTATTAGCTATATATCCACCTATAAATCCTGCGATTAGGGCTGTTTTTCCACCTATAGAATTTGCACAGAATGCTGCAAATAGTGGTATTGCAAATCCAAACAGAGTAAATCCGAAGTTTGACATTAATTGTGCCATGTTTAAAAGGCTAAGTTTAAATCCTGTAAATTCACCTGAGTTCATAGCATCAACTATACCTACAGATGGGTCAAGCCCTAATATTGCATATGGTATTAATTGAGATAAAGCTCCTATAAGTCCACCCATTACTAAGACTGGTATCATATATGATATACCTGTCATTATATGTTTACTAATTTCTTTCCATTTTCCATTTCCCTTTGATTGAGTTGGATTAGATGGAGTAGTTTTTCCTGCGTTATTGCCTCCTGTTGTAGAAGCACCTGAACTGTTTATAACTTTTTTCTTGATTGCCATTCTATTTCCTCCACAGTAAATTTATTATATTCCTAAATCCTCTTCTATTTCCTTTATAACACCTTCTGCATTCTTTATAGCCTCTTGTAATTCAACCTCATAAACTTCACAACCATCAAATCTTTCCATACCTTCTGGTGTTATTGCTACTGCATGTATTATCATAGTTGCTCCTAATATGTCTTCTCTTGTTAATTCATTTTGCACACCATCTGCACCTTGAGTTTCAACTTTTGCTTCATAACCTAATGCCTTTGCAGCTTGCTCTATTGCTTCTGCTGCCATAAAAGTGTGAGCTAGTCCCATTGGACAAGCACATAATGCTACTAATTTTTTATTCATTTTAAATTCCTCCTATTTACTTTAATTAATTATTTTTATTTTAACTTTAGTATTTATCTATAAACCTAAAGCTTCATTTATTAAATTAGCGATTTCTTCCACATTATCACTCTTTAAAAGAGAATCTTTAAAATCTTTATTTATTAATTTTCTTGAAAGAGACGATAATAATTTAAGGTGTATGTTTTCTTTACTTTTTCCTGGCATAAGCAAACTTATTGCCAATTTGACATTGTCCTCACCTTCATTCCAAACAACATTATCATTAAACTTTAGTACCACTACTGCTGGATTTTCAATTGCATCATTTTTAGTATGAGGTATTGCTATAGATTCTCCCAAATTTGTAGTAAATTGCTCTTCTCTAGCTGCTAAGCCTTCGTATACTAGATTTTCATCTTCTGTTAAATTTAATTCTTTAGCTTTCTTAGCTATAAATTTTAAAACCTCAACCTTAGACTTAGCCTCAGTATTTAAAAATACATATTCTTTGTTAAATATGTTTGTTCCCATTGTTAATTTCCTCCTTAATTACCTATCAGTGCCATTAATTTATTAAAGTCACATATTTTAATAATTCCTCTTACTCCACCTTCATCTTTTATAAAATTGTAAAGGTATTTAAATATTGAAAAATTATGTTTTTCTTTAGTATTAAAAAATACCATAAATACTAGTTGAACTTCTTGCTTATCCCAAATTATTGGATTTTCAAGTATTCCAACTCCGATTATAGATTTTTTATCTCCCTTCACTATTGTGTGAGGTATAGCTACTAGATTTCCTATTTCAGTTGATGAAATATTTTCTCTATCTATTATACTTTTTATTGAGCTTTCTTCTATAAAGTCTCTTTCTTTTAACTTGTTTGAAAGCGAAAGTATAACTTCTTCTTTTGTATTTGCTTTTATACTGAAAAAAGCTCTTTCATCAAACATATTACTTATTATTTTTCTTCTTTCTTCCTTTTCATAAAAGGCTTTGTTTACGTTTTCAATTAGGCTATCATCAAATATATTTTCTATATATAAGACTGGCTTTTCATATCCTTTTAATTCAACTGTTGATACTACCAAATCAACATCTTGACCTATTGCCATATCAAGATATCTAAATGGATAAACACCTACAACATTTAAGTCACTTATATTCTGCTTTAATTTTTCAGAAAGAAGCTGACCTGTGCCTATACCATAATGACAAACTATACAAATTTTCTTACTTGTATTTTTTTTCATTCTTTCATTTGAAGCAGCAAAGTGAATAGCTATATATCCAAGTTCATCTTCATCTAATTTTAAATTAAATTCAGTTTCTAGCTTATTTGATAAAAACACAGCTAAGTTAAAAGCTATTGGAAATTTCTCTTTTATTTGATGAAGCAGAGGATTATTAGATTTTATATTAGCTTTTGCTCTATTTAAAAACCTCTTTATATGGTCAGATATCGCTATCATAAACTCTTCATCTTTTGTATAGTCACTTCCTGAAATAAGCAGTATATCTTGAAGAGCACTACTTATAACGCTACTTATTCTTTCTTCAATTTCACTTGCATTTTTTATTCCTTGTGCACCTCTATATGCTATTACACCAGAATAATTGGAAATATAAATTACTTCATCTTCAATAAGTTTAAATCCAACTTTATCAGATATTTCTTTCATAAGCTTTTCTATAAAACTGTAATTATGAAATCTATATCCTGTATCTATTAAATTTATATTTTTGCTATGACCTCTCTTACTTCTAAACACAGAAACTATTATTTTTGAAAGTAAAAGATTAAAGTCTTTATCTGAAATTATTGTTTCTTTTTCTCTTAAATGCTTTTCTAAAATACTTTCTATGCAATTTATATCGTTTTCACTGATATCATCCAAAAATACTTTGATTTTACTCTTCTCATCCAACTTTATTGCATAATCAGTAATCAACTGTCTTATATTAATTTCTTCACCATATATATAGCTTCCATAATAAGGTTTAGATTTTATAACTAAGTCATACTTTTCAAGTTTTCTTTTAAGCTTACTAGATAATTTATTTATGGCTGCTATACTTAGATTTAATTCTTCTGCCATTACTTCTATACTCATATAATTTCTGTTAATCAGCATACATATTATATTTGACATCCTTGCTTCTTCAGAATCATCCAAGAAACCATTTATATATTTATTTGCTTCTTTTACAGCTTTTGATATGTTGGTTTTAGAGCCACTTAGCTTATATCCTATACCTCTTGAAGAATCTATTTCTAAATCATACTTACTCAAAATACCATTTAAATCTGCTATATATCTTTTAATAGTTTTAGTAGATACATCTAATTTAATAGCTAGTTCATTTGATGTCATATATCCATCTTTATTGCTTAAACTTTTTACTATTACTGCATGTTTCTTAGTTATCATTGTATCACCTTCTCTTTGATTTCAATTATATATCAAATAAAATTTTAGTTGTATATATAATATGTCTATATAAGGGACATTTTGTATTTATATATTATTGCATAATGTAACTATTGCCTCCGCATAGATACCTATCGCAGTTATAAACCTATCTAAACTGGCAAATTCATTTGCACTATGAACATTTCCAAAACTACCATCAGGAAATTCACACCCAAATATTACTGAATTCTTCATTTCAGCTGCATAGCTTCCTGCACTGGTTACTCTAACAACACTTTTTGAGTCTCCAGAATACTTTACATATATCTCATGTAAACGTCTTACAAGTTTCGAATTCTCATCTATATAATTTGCTTGCTTTAAATTTTCCCCAATAAACTTAAATTTATTAATATTATTTATTTTTATATACAAATCAAATTTTTCTATTATTTCTTCAACTGTCAATACTTCAGGATACCTAACACTTAAAATTACTTCAAGCTTTCCTTCTTTTATATTTATTATTGTTGGAACCATTGAAAGAATTCCACATTTTCCTTCAACATTTAAGCCAAACAGTTTTCCATCTATATTATCTTTATTTATTAGCCTGTACAAATCTTTTGCCCAATCTTCACCAAGATTTTCTGCTAAAATTTTAATTGTATCTAATATGGGATTTATTGCTTTTTCAGGTTTAGATGAGTGTCCACCTTTCCCATTCACAATATACTTACCATCATTAAAACTTATTGAAACATTATTAAAATCAGAATTTATATAATCATTACTTAAATTTTCAATATTTTTGATATACACTTTGTCTGGAATTGTATTAAACTCTATTCCACCACTTATATCTAGATATTTATCATCTATATCCAGCATTAGCTTTATTATCGCTCCACCCTTTTCTCCATTTAATACAGGAAATTTAGCATCTGGAGTAAATCCATATACACCATGTGGCTCTTTGCTATAATAGTGCTTTATGCACTTAAATCCACTTTCTTCATTTCCTCCAGCAATTAATCTAACTTTTCTCTTTAAATCTATATTTAGACTTTTTATCATTTTTAATGCCAAAAAATTTGCTATCATAGGGCCCTTATTATCGGAAACACCTCTAGCAACTAATTTGTCACCCATAATATCTAGCTTAAATGGCTCACTATCCCATCCTTCTCCTGGATTTACAACATCACAATGCCCAAATATGTCTATATAATCTTTACCATCTCCATATTCAATATAAACAGCATGATTATCTATATTTTTAACAGTAAAATTATTTTCTCTACCTAAATTTTCAAACCACTTTAATGCATCATATACACCTTTTCCAAAAGGCATATCTTTAGATACAGTATTTTTATCATAAAAGGAAGGTATACTTACCCATTCCTCCAACAATTTCAAGAATTCTTTTTTATATTTTTGATTTTCTTCTTTAAATCTCTCCATGATTATCACTCCAATTTAAACCTTTATATTATATATCATAGTTTATCTTGTTTCATAAATCCTTATACTTTATGTCATTTCAAGGGACAAAACTTTTTTGCTATTGATTTTATAATCTATTTATATATAATTATTTGTAGGATAAATTTAATATCATAGGAGGAACAAGATTATGGAACCATTATTTTTAAAGCCTATTTTTATGGATAGAATATGGGGTGGTACTGCACTTAAAGATAAATTTAACTATGAGATAAAATCACCTACAACAGGTGAATGTTGGGCTATAAGTTCTCATAAAAATGGAGATTGTCTGATAGAAAATGGAGAATATAAAAATAAAAAGCTATCTGAATTATGGGAGAAAAATAGAGAATTGTTTGGTAATACACCTGGAGATAAATTCCCTTTGCTTACAAAAATACTCGATGCCAATGACAATTTATCGGTTCAAGTTCATCCAAATGATGAATATGCTCAAAAAAACGAAAATGGAGAATTGGGTAAAACAGAATGCTGGTATGTAATAGACTGTTCTGATGATGCAGAAATTATAATAGGTCACAATGCAAAATCTCGTGAAGAATTTATAGAAATGATAAATAATAACGAATGGGACAAACTGCTTAGAAAAGTTAATATAAAAAAAGGTGACTTTTTCTATGTTCCAAGCGGAACTATACATGCTATATGTAAGGGAACATTAATTTTAGAAACTCAACAAAACTCAGATACTACTTATAGAGTTTATGATTATGATAGAACTGATAACTTAGGAAATAAACGTGAACTTCATGTTCAAAAATCAATAGAAGTTACAAATGTTCCTCATACAGATTTTGATACTGATTATAAAATTGTATCAACACCAAACTTTAAATGTACAACATTTGTATCAAATGAATTTTTTAGTGTCTATAAATTAGATATTTTTGGAAAATGTGATTTTACTCACAATACACCTTTTTCTTTGTACAGTATCCTAGATGGAGTTGGTAAATTGATACACAATTCTATAGAGTATGATTTAAAGAAAGGTATGCATTTTATATTACCAAATAACTTTGGAAGTTTTGGATTTGAAGGTAATCTAGAAATCATATGTTCTCACATATAGATACAAAATACAATTAACATCAAAAAAAGCTAGACTATCATAAAAACTTATTTTTATGATAGCCTAGCTTTTTATAATGTACTCTATTAAATATAGAATATTTTATTTTACTTTTACAATTTAATAACTTTCTAATAATATATATCAGAAAATTCTATTTTTATTTTTTCTTGAAGATTGTATATTCTCTTATCTTCTGTATAATACTCATTACTAAAGCTTTTCATTGGCAGTGAGATTAAAAATTCTGTACCCTTATTAACTTCACTTATTACTTCTATATCTCCACCATGAAGACTTACTAGGTTCTTAACTATAGCAAGTCCTATTCCACTTCCTTCAGTATTTCTAGATAAAGTCTTGTCAACTTGTGAAAACTCTTCAAAAATCAACTCCAATTTATCTTGAGGTATACCAACACCAGTGTCTTTAACACTTATTATTACTTTATCAATTTTATAGTAGATGTTTACATATATCCATCCTCCATTATCAGTAAATTTAATACAGTTTGATAATAGATTTAGTATAATTCTCTCAATTTCAGCCTTGTCTACATAGACATTGATTTCTTCAAGCTCTGTATCAAATAGAATTCTTATATCTTTTCTGCTTGCATACTCTTCTATATTCATAAACAAATCTTCTATTACAGATACAATATTGTATTTTGCAAGTTTAAGTGTGTAAAATCCTGACTCCATCTTTGTCAAATCTATAATATTATTTATCAATCTTTGAAGTCTATAGGAACTTTGTCTAACTAAATCAACATGAGATTTAATATTATTATTATAGTCTTTTATTTTTTCACTTCTATAGAAAGAATCTACCAATTGATTTGAACTTGATATAACATTTAATGGTGTTTTTAACTCATGAGACATATTTGCAAAAAACTCAGTTTTTATTTTATCTGTTTTAAATCTTTCAAGTAATTCTTTTTCAGCTTGTTCAGAGTATTTTTTATGTGCTAAATCTTTTATAATAAGCATTATATATCTAGTGTTATATATCGAAAAAGGCAAGGCACTTAATTCTACTTCTACTATATCATCATAATTATTTATTAATTCATATTCTAGTAAAAGTATACTCTTATTTTCATTTAAAACTTTAGTCATATTTTCAGTAAATTTCATTTTTTCTTCAGTATTTGCATTCATTAATATCTTAATATTAGAATCTTTTACATCATCTATACTTGTAAAAGATAGCATATCCAAAAATGATTTATTTGCATAATTTACACTTAAGTCTTCTCTTAACAAGCATATACCATCAGGTAGTATATCTATAAATCTTGAATAAGAGGATTGACTTTCTTCAAGTTTTATTTGAGATATCTTTCGAGAAGTTGTATCACGTATTACAATAATAGTTTTATAAGTTCCTTCATTATTATAATGAGAAAAACTCATCTCTACATATTTTACTTCACCCTCTATTACATACCTTTTTTCTATATTTTCTTCACTTTTACATATTGAGGAAAAATCGATGTTTTCTAATGTCTCTTTAAATATTTGTCTACATGCATTATTTACATATATTTTATTACTACCTTCAAGTACTACTATACCATCTCCAACACTTTCCAAAAAGTCTTCACTTCTCTTATTTGCTTCAATAACTTTTCGTTCGTATTCCTTTTTCTTAGTTTTGTCCTTTAATACACATAAGACTCCTTCTATTTGTGTAGCTATAATTAAAGGAGCAAATATAGCTTGGTAAACCTTATTGTCACTTGTATCAATAAATTTTTCTATATTTTTTTTATTGATAAATACATAATTAATGCTTTCTATTAAATCACTAAAATTTTTAACTTTATAACTTAATTTATCTTGTTCTTTATAATCTCCAAAAATATTTCTAAAACTTTTATTTGCATATGTAATTTCTCCATCCTTACTAAACACAACTATACTATTTACAGCAACATCTAAAGTAGATTGTAGTCGTAATTCTCTTTTTATAAGTATTTCTTTAAGTTCTTCTATTTTTTCTGTTTCATATATTAATTTTTTATTTTTTTCTTTCAAACTTTCCGTTTTTATTGTTAATTCTTCATTTGTATCATGTAATTCCAATGCTGTTTTCTTAATGTTCTTAGATACTATATAATTATATAAATAATATAATGCTACATTTATTGTTATTTGTGATAACATACCTTCTATATGTATATTACCAATTACTATATGTAGTAAATTTGGAGCTCTTGATAAGATTGTTATTATTATTATTCTATTAAAAAACTTTTTCTCACTATATTCCCATTTATTTGCGTTTGAACTTGAGTTTAGTTCAATTCCACTCATAATAGAGACAATTATCATAAATATAGATGTAACAACCCCTAAAGTATAGTGTAATGTCCCTCTATCTAAAGAGTTACAAATTTCAGATATTATGAATAAAGATGATATTGTTAAAACTACAGTTACTACAAATAAAATTATGCTCGAATGAATTTGTTTATTATCCTTAACAAATTTAAAACTTAAATACACACCTAATATAGGAAATAAATCTGTCATTGCTGATATTGTAATGTTAATTCCAATTACAGCTTCTGCTCTAGTACCTAAACAATTAAATAAATATATACACTCCAATACTCCAGTTGCTGCAAATACTAATCCTAAAAATGTAGAAAATGAATCTACTTTAAATTTTGTAGTATTAAATATAATCATTCCTGTAGCTATTAAGAATGTAGCATATACAGCATGCAGTAAAATTTCATATTTATTTGTATCTTTTATAATAAATAACAAAAGCACTGAGCCCATTATTATAAATAAAAGGCTCATGTCTTCTCTTTCTTTTATATCTGGTTTCACAGCAGGTATTATATTCTTCAATACTTTACACTTCCTCTTAATTAATATTTTATACTAATTAATTTATACGATACTCGACATTATAATTCCTTCTTTATACCTCAAAGCAAAAACAGACATTTTCCGCTAAAACAAAATTCTTTTGTTTTCTACTCTTTTAGTTATTTTGTTTCTATCAAAGTTTTCTAATATAATCATACAGTTTTTTCTACTAGAATCTATCAAATCTCTGTATTCTCCTAATGTTATTTCCTTATTTTCTTTTATATAATTTATTAAAGTATTCTTTGCATCTTCATAAATATCTTTATCCATTATATACAAATCATCCAATTTTTCTACCTTGTTACCTATCATTGACTCTAATACTTCAGCATAGTTATGATTTCCTTCAGAAACTTCATCTATTGTCAATATTGAAGAAACTCCACATGATTTTAGCTTTTTTTCTATTTTTTTTGCTATTTCTCTTTGTTTGTCATTTAAGATAACTTCAAAATCAAATAATGATATTATATTATTTTCTATTTTTATAATATTTTCTGTAGATAATTTTTCTAATAAGATATCCATTTCTCTAGTCTTAAAATTACTTTCTACCTTAGACCTTACTTCTTCTTTTAACATACCTTTTCTCAATCTATACTTCTTATGGTACTCACTTAAAAGATTTATTGTACTTTCCTTCAGTTTATTGTATTGATTTATATGCATGTACATGTTTCCAATAAGCAATACTTTATTTTCTGATATAAGTATCTCAATAGCTTTTTTTACATGCTCTTCATGAGCACCACTATAACTCATTATTTCTTTTAGATTTGGATAATTTTTTAGATTTCTCTTTAAGTATTCTTCTATTATATCTTTAAGTTCACCTTTTTCTTTTATTTTTAATCCCTCTATAACTTTTTCATCAAATCTCTTATGCTTTTTAGGAGATGGGTCAATTATCACACCTCCACCTATAGTTTCCATTGGAGAATAACGTCTGACAACAAAAGTATCACCCTTCTTAGATACTATACTTTCTTCAAGTCTTAATTGAACATATCCATTCTCTCCGTTTTCAATTAAATCTTTATCTAGTGGAACTGCTCTACAAAGTATTTCTCTAGTCCCATGATACAATCTCAATCTATCCCAATGCTTTATCCCTTTTTCTAGATGATTTACCAATGATAATTTCACATCTAACATCATTGATTCTTCTAATGAATTTGGAGCAGCCAAAACATCTCCTCTTTTTATATCATCTACCTTTACATTTGATATGTTGATTGCTGTTCTTTGTCCTGCATAAGCTGTATCTTTACTTTCCCCATGAACTTGTATACTTCTTATCTTTGTTTTTAATACTTGTGGATATATAACCAAGTCATCCTCTATACTTATCTTTCCTTCTATTAATGTACCTGTTATTACAGTACCAAATCCCTTTATAGAAAATACTCTATCTATATTAAGTCTTGCTGGAGAATTTTCGTTTTTATCTTCTATTGCCTCACTCATCTTATCTATTTTTTCAATAAGAGTATTTATTCCTTTTTTAGATACAGAATCAACTTCAATTATTTCTGCACTTTCAAGAAAAGTACCTTTTATTTTTTCACAAACATCCTCTTTTACTAGTTCTCTAAATTCTTCGTCTACAGTATCAGATTTAGTCAAAACTACTATTCCATTTTTTATATTTAAAAAACTTAAAATGTCTAAATGCTCAACTGTCTGTGGCATAACACCCTCATCTGCTGCTACAACAAGTAAAACTATATCAAGTCCTGATGCTCCAGCTAGCATGTTTTTTATAAATTTTTCATGTCCTGGTACATCTACGATACCAGCCCTTCTATTGTTTGGTAAATCAAAATAAGTAAACCCTAAATTTATTGATATACCTCTCTTTTTTTCTTCATCCAAGGTATCAGTTTCTCTTCCAGTCAATGCTTTTATAAGAGTTGTTTTTCCATGGTCTATATGACCTGCTGTTCCAATTACTACGTTTTTCATTTTTTGCCCCCTATCAAAGCTTCAATGCTTTTAATTTTCAATTAAAATTAATAGTATTACTATATCAAATTTAGTTAATTAAAGGCTTTTCTTAATTCCTCAACTACTACATCAAATTCATCATCAAATATAGTTCTTACATCTAAAACATATTTATTATCATATACTCTAGCTATTATATGAGCTTCACTGAGTCTTAATTTTTTTTCTAAAGATGATACATTCATATGCTCAGGAGTTATTGTTATTACCTTTGTGGCTATTGTTTCAAGAGGCATAGACCCTCCTCCTACCTGAGAGAATCCATCTTCTATGTTTATCTTAGCATTTAGATTTAAGTCAGTTATTTTTTCAAATAATTTATTTGCCTTTGCTTCTAATTCTCCAATGCTATATGTCAACATTTTTAAAGTAGGTATGTTTTCTACAGCCTTTGTTTCATCTAGGTACATCCTTAAAGTTGCTTCAAGTGCACATATTGTAAGCTTATCGACTCTAAGAGCTCTAGTAAGTTGATTTTTCTTCATTTTTTCTATATACTCTTTTTTCCCAACTATAATACCTGCTTGTGGCCCACCAAGCATTTTATCTCCACTAAAAGTAACTACATCCGCACCTTGTCTTATAGAATCTAATACAGTTGGTTCATAAGATAATCCATATTTTGATAAATCTATAAATACTCCACTTCCTAGGTCTTCTATTACAGGTAACTTATATTTTTTACCCAAATTAACTAGTTCTTCGATAGATACACTCTCTGTAAATCCCATAATTCTATAGTTACTTGTATGAACTTTCATCAATACATTAGTTTCTTCTGTAATAGCTTCTTTATAATCTTTTAAGTGTGTCTTATTAGTTGAGCCTATTTCCACTAATTCTGCACCACTAAGAGCCATTATACTTGGAATTCGGAAAGAACCTCCTACTTCCACTAACTCTCCACGTGATACAATTGCTTCTCCTCCTTTTGCCATTGTGCTAAGTACAAGAAGCACTGCTGCTGCATTATTATTTACAACTAGTACATCTTCTGCACCAGTAAGTCTTTTTATTGTATTAGTTAAATGAGAATATCTTGAGCCTCTTTCTCCATTATCCAAATCATATTCTAAGTTTGAATATCTTGAAGCAACACACCATAATTCATCTTTTATATCTTCACTAAGTAAAGACCTCCCCAAATTTGTATGAATAACTGTACCAGTTGCATTTATAACTTTTTTTAATGATAATGAGTAATTTAATTTAACTCTCTCTATTGAAGATTCTATTATCTCATCAAATTCTATTGTTACAGAATTAGATGCATCCTCTTTTAATCTTAAAATAAATTGTCTCTTAAAATCTATCACTTCTCTTACAGATTCTAAAACTAAACTTCTAGGATATTCCTCTATTATTTCTACTATTCTATTATCACTTAATACTTCATCAACTGAAGGTAACATTGCAAATAATTCTCTTTTGCTCAAAATAATCACTCTTTCTCTACATATAATATTTTATAAAACTTTAATATATTTTTCCCCTTTTTTCACTACAGAACCTATGATTTTTGCTTCTATTGCTCCATTTAACTTCATATCTCTTACAAGTTCTTCTGCTAATTCTTCTTTTACAGAAATCAATAACCCTCCAGAAGTTTGTGGGTCATATAAAATATCTTGAACTGCAACTTCTACATCTCCTACAATTTCTACATCTTTTGATACATAATGCATGTTTTTATACATCCCAGCAGGTATGATTCCCATTTCTGCCATTTCTACAGCACCCTCGATAATTGGAACATGCTTTGAATCAATTTCAATACTCACTTCAGAAGCTTTAGCCATTTCTAAAGCATGCCCAAGTAAACCAAATCCAGTGATATCTGTAACTGAATTTACATCAATTTTATCAAAACTCATTGCTGCATATTTATTTAAATGTATCATTATTTCTACTACTTTGTCACATACATGTTGTTCTACCATACCTTCTTTCATGGCTGTATTTAATACACCCACACCAATTGGCTTTGTTATAACTAACTTGTCGCCAGGCTTTGCAGTAGCATTTGATAAAACTTTATTTGGATTTACAATTCCAGAAACTGAAAGACCATATTTAGGTTCTTGGTCATCTACAGTATGCCCTCCGACTAATAGTGCACCACTTTCTTTTACTTTATCAAATCCACCTTTTAATATTTCTGCAAGTACATCCATATCATGACATGATGGAAAACAAACAATATTCATTGCAACTAAAGGCTTTCCTCCCATAGCATATACATCTGATAGTGAATTTGATGCAGCAATTTGACCAAATACAAATGGGTCATCTACCATTGGTGTAAAGAAATCCAGTGTTTGAATAAGTGCCATATCATCATTTAACTTATACACAGCAGCATCATCTGCTGTATCTAATCCTACTAATAAATTTTCTATATTATCATTTTTAGGCAATTGAGATAAAACTGATGCCAGAACCTCTGGCCCTATTTTAGCTGCTCATCCACCTGCTGTTGTCATCTCTGTAAGTTTTTTTTGTTCCTTCTTCATAAAAGTACCTCCTTTACTAAATTTCCGCATATACACACATATACATACATATTTATAATACCATATCTATAAGTGAGTTTTGTATTATATTTTTAGTCTATACAAATTAAATCTTTTAGATTTTCGTATTTTTTATCTCCTATCCCATTCACATTTTTTATATCTTCAATTGAATCAAATTGTCCATTTTCTTCTCTATGTTGTAAAATTTTATTAGCTGTAGCTTCTCCAACTCCAGGTAAAGCATCCAGTTCTTCTAATTTTGCTGTGTTTATATTTATTTTTGATTTATCAGATAGATTTTTATTATTTTTACTTTCAGATTCATTTTTAGGTTCATTTTCTAGACTTGGCTTATTAGAATCGCTGTTGCTTGTAACAGATATTGTTTCTCCTATTTTAGGTATTATGTAATGTTGTTCATCTTCTAACTTTAGTGATAAATTAATTCCATTTAAATCAGCTTCTTTTGTTGTTCCACCTAATAATTCTACAGCATCATAAAGTCTCTTATCTGATTCTATAGTTACAATCCCTGGTCTATTCACTGCTCCACTTATGTATATAGTTATTTTATTAATTTGAATATTTTTATCTATTTTCCCCTCATATTTATTATGCTTATTTACTTCATTTTTAACTATTTTGTCTACCTTATCTGTTTTTTTATTATGTGAATTATTTTTACTTACAACATAAATATCTTCTTTGAAGACATCTAACCGATTAATGATTATTGCTGACAATGTTAAAAAACATACCATAGAAAACAAAATAATTTTTACCTTTTTTTTCATATATTAATCACTCCTTCATTTTAATTATTGACAAAAATATGCTATACTAAAAGATGAATTTAAATTTTGGAGGCTCACAATGAAAAGAAATTTATCACTTTTATTAATCTGTTTCTTGATATTTGCTTCATTTTTAGGAAGTTCTAATATATCTTTTGCAGATGATGAACCAGCTATAGTTGCCAAACATGCCGTTTTAATGGACTATGAAACTGGAAAAATATTGTATAATAAATCTGGAGATTCTAAGCTTTATCCAGCTTCAACAACTAAGGCATGGACAGCTTGTTTAGTTCTGAAAAAGGTTAAGAATTTAAATCAAGTAATAGAAATTAAAAACCTACCTCAGATAGAGGGTTCTAGTATGTACTTGAAAGAAGGCGAAGCTTTCACTGTAAGACAATTATTAAACGCTCTTTTGATTCATTCTTCTAATGATGCTGCCTTTGTATTAGCTAGATATGTTGGTGAAGGAGATGTACAAAAATTTGTTGACCTTATGAATTCTGAGGCAAAAGATATTGGAGCTACTGGCACTCATTTTAACAATCCTCATGGATTACCAGACCCAAATCATTACACTACAGCTCATGATATGGCTCTTATGGCCAGAGAAGCTATGAATAATGATGTTTTTAGACAGATTGTAAAAACTAAGTCACTTAAGTTTGATGCTACAAAAGCATACCCTTATGAAAGATATTTTGTAAATACTAATAAATTTTTAACATCACATGATAAGATTACATATAAAGGTCAATCTATAGATATAAAATACGATATAGTTGATGGTATAAAAACAGGATATACTGATGCTGCTGGTAAATGTCTTTTATCTAGTGCAGTAAAAGATGGAAGAAGAGTCATTGCTGCTGTATTTAATTCAACTAATTACGATTTATATTTAGATTCACGCATCTTAATTGATTATGGATTTGATAACTTTAAATGCGCTACTATTGTTGATAAAGAAAAATATACTGATACTAAAAAAGTATTATTTACAAAACAACATGAATTAATTTATGAACCAAAATATAGTTATAAGATAACTTTAGGACAAAATGAGTCTCAAGGTGACTACAATACTAAAACTGAACTAGATAAAATTGATTTACCTGTAAAAAAAGGTACTAAGGTTGGTACTTTAAATATATATAATAGTGGTAAGCTAGAAAAGAGTATAGATTTAGTTGCAAAAAATAACCTTGATAGTAGTCTTCCATTTATAACTGAAAATAAAACTTTGATGCTTTCTATTAAAATTATTATGGCTATTTTAGTACTTCTAGTTATATTTATAATAGCTTCAAATATTAAAAAGAATAATAAAAGAAAGTCTAGAGGAAAAAGAAATATGAGAAAATAGCAATACCACTTATTTATAACACCCTTATCTGCTATAATTATAATGTTTTTTTAAAGAACAATTATCACATAGAAAAGGAGTTCTTAGGAATCCCTTTTCTTTTTTATACAAAAAAGGAGATACCCAAATTTTTATTTTGAGACCTCCCATATAATTACAATTAATCATAATCTTAAGCAAATCTAATTTTTAAATTTTTCTTTTTATAAAATATCATTTTTTTAATTATCTATACTGTATAAAATAACAACCTATATATCAAATTGAAATGTAAAGTTATCAATTAATCTAGTTTTTCCTATGAAAACAGCACTTGCTACAAGTACAGAATTTTCTATATGTTCAACAGGTTGTAATGTCTCACTATCTACAATTTCAACATAATCTATTTTTGTTGAATCTTCAGAATTTATTTTAGATGTTATTAATTCTTTTATTTTTTTTACATCTAGATTTCCTTTTGCCAGTTCTTCTTTTGCCAAGCTTAGGCTTTCATTTAAAACTAAAGCAGTTTTTCTTTCTTCTTTTGAAAGATATGTATTTCTTGAGCTTTTTGCTAAACCATCTTTTTCACGAATTATAGGGCATCCTATTATTTTTGTGTCTATATTCAAATCTTTGACCATCCTTTTAATTACTGCTAATTGTTGAGCATCTTTCTCTCCAAAATAAGCTTTATCAGGAGTTACTATATTCAGAAGTTTTGAAACAACTAGGCATACACCACCAAAATGAACAGGTCTTTTAGAACCACAAAGAAAATCTGTAAGTCCAGACACATCTATGGTAGTACAATTGCCTTTCAAATACATTTCTTCTGATGATGGGTTAAAGACTACTGATGCACCACTATCTATACAGCATTTAAAATCTTTTTCTATATCTCTCGGATAACTGTTAAAATCTTCATTTGGTCCAAACTGAGTTGGATTTACAAATACACTTACTACTACCTTATCATTTTCTTTTACAGCTTTTTTAATAAGGCTTTGATGTCCTTCATGTAAAAATCCCATAGTAGGAACAAGTCCTATAGAATAGCCAGTTTTTTTCCAATCTTTAATTATATTTCTTAGTGATTTTATTTCTTTTACAAGCATTTTGTACCATCCTTAATCTTAGTATAATTTTTCTAATTCAGATTCATTTATTGAAAAGCTATGTTTTTCTTGTGGAAATACGCCAGTTTCAACTTCTAGTATGTAATTTTTAATTGAATCTTTCATTATATCTCCTATATTTGCGTATTGCTTTACAAATTTAGGTACAAAATCTCCAAACATCCCCAACATATCTTGATAAACTAAAATTTGACCATCACAATTAATTCCTGCTCCTATCCCTATTGTGGGAATTGAAATAGAATTAGTCACCTTCTCAGCTATTTTAGCAGGAACTCCTTCAAGGACAATAGAAAATGCTCCTGCTTTTTCTATTAATTTAGCATCTTCAATAAGTTGTTTTGCTGTTTCACTAGTATTTCCTTGAACCTTAAATCCACCAAATGAATTTACAGATTGAGGTGTTAGTCCTAAATGGCCCATTACAGGTATTTGAGCATTTACAATGTTTTTTATTTGTTCTATAACTTTTGAGCCACCTTCTAATTTTACAGCATGTGCCCCACCTTCTTTTACAAGTCTGCCAGCATTTTTAACAGCCTCTTCTGTAGAAACATGGTAAGATAGAAATGGCATATCACTTACAATTAAGGCATTTTTGGCACCATTTTTTACAGCTTTTGTATGATATATAATTTCATCTATAGTAACAGATAGAGTGTTTTCTTCACCTTTTACGACCATTCCTAATGAATCTCCTATTAAAATACCATTTATGTTACATTCATCCATTATTTTTGCTATTGAGTAATCATAAGCAGTAAGCATAGATAGCTTCCTTCCATCACTTTTAGCATTTTTAAAAGTCAGTATAGTATTTTTCATTGTTTTTTCCTCCTAAAATTTTGTAAATCTCTTTATATTTTTCAGATTTACTCATTAAATCTTCGACTGCATTTTCTATAGAAATATTTTTTGTACATTTTAATGAATCTTCATTTTCCAAGGCTATTATTTTTAGTAGATTTAAGGAGAGTATTTTGTAAATATCTTCATCTTTTTTATCTAATGCTGATAAATGTTTTTTTATTGGTGTTATATCACCACGAACAACAGGTCCAGTAAGGGATTTAGTAAATCCATTATCAAGTATATTTTCTATATTTATTTTGACCAAAGGATTTATAGCTTTTAAAGCTTCTTCTTCAGATAGACCCAATTTAATAAAGTAACTTACTCCTACATATAGTAAAGATAACACTAAATTTGAAACTAAAACATTGGCCACATGATAAGTGGATGAAGTATTTTTATCTCTTATGAAAAACCGATTTCCTAAGCTATTTATAAAATTTTGAATAAATAAATCATCTTTTTCATTATCACCTTCTATGGAAAAACAAATGTCTTTCATTTTTTTAATATCAGTATTTTTATTGGAAAATGCAAATATAGGATGGACAGAATAAATTAATGCACCTGCTTTTTTTGAACAGAACAATATACTAGATTTTAAAGAGCCACTTGTGTGGCAAATGTATTTATGTTTTAAATTAAATTTGGAAAGTTTTTTGTCTATGATTTCAATAGAATCATCTGATGTTGTAATAAATAATATATTATTTTCATAAATAATGTCTTTCAAGTTACTATAAATCTTTGTTTTTGTTAAATCTGTTGATTCTAATAAAGATAATTGATTTCTTCCATAAAAGCCCGTTACACAATAATCTTTTGACAAAAAATAATTTGCTAAAGATGTCCCAACTTTTCCAGAACCAATAAATCCTATTTTAATAGTATCACCTCCAACTTGTGATACAACATCTTAATTTCCAATCTCATTCATGAAGATATGAGTTATATAAGACAAAATAATTAAAAACATTTAAAGTATAGTTCTTATAACAAGATACCATCCATGAATATTCTACCATTTAAATAAAAAGTTGACAATTAATTCTACAAAAATTAAGTTAATATGTTTTTATTTATGTTTTCTTATTTTACTAAAAATGCACTTAACTTAAAAATAATTAAAATAATATTTTTCAATAATCTCTTTAACATTTTATTTTTGTTAAAAAATAAAAATGTGCTCCTTCCTTGTATATTGTGATATCTTTACTACCACAACTTTTTGGAAGAATGCACACTTTATTTCACACACTCAACACATATTGAATATGTATTCTCAAACTTATTAAATTATATATTTATGTATTTTTCTGTTTTTGCTTATCGTTAAGTTTACATTTTGAACAGTTTCCTAGACATTCATCAACCATATCTAGACATTCATTAAATGCTACCTTACTACTATTTTTATGTCTTACAATTAGTATATCCTGTTTTTTAGCCTGAGACTCAACTGTTCTAGACATCTTATGTGAAACTGTTGATGTAAGTATAACAACAGCATCAGGTTTTCCTATAGAGTTATTTAATTTAGATGACATAGTAGTATATACTTTTGTTTTATAACCTTTTTTCTTGGCCATAACCATATAATCTTTTTCCATTCTTTCATGGCCACCAATCACTAATAAGTTCATTAGACTGCCTCCCGCCTTATTTGATATTGATTTTCATTATTATTTATACTATATATAATAATATCTAAAAATAATTTTGTCAATACTTATTGATATTAATTATCATTTTAATAATAGAAGGTTTTATTTTTAGTAACTTTTTAGTGTTAATAAATTTAAATTTATTGGCTCTAAAAGTTATTGATATTGCATTATAAATAATGTTTTATATAATAAAAAGCTGTGAGTTTTAATGATACCACTCATTAAAATTCACAGCTTTTAAAACTTAATATCCTATATTATTTTAAATTCTTTTTTATTCCTTTGTTTAATATACTTTCATAGTTAATAAAGTCATAAATATCTTCCTTAAATTCATCTGAAAACTTATGTAATTCTTCTAGTGTCAAATCTTCTATTGCTTTTTTATTATCTTCACAATATATCACAATACTTCCAACAATTCCATGTGCATCTCTAAAGGCAACATTATTTTTAACTAGATAGTCAGCAACTTCTGTAGCATTTAAAAACCCATTTTTAACTGCTTGTTTCATTTTATCTTCATTTACCTTTAATGTAGCTATCATTCTCTCCATTATTTGTATACACATTTCAAGAGTGTGTACACTATCAAAGAAGCCTTCCTTATCTTCTTGCATATCTTTATTGTAAGCTAGTGGTATACCTTTCATCACTGTAAAAAGACCAAATAAATTTCCATATACTCTACCAGTCTTACCTCTTATAAGTTCTGCACCATCAGGATTTTTCTTTTGAGGCATTATACTACTTCCAGTAGTATATAAATCATCTATTTCAACAAACCCAAATTCTTGAGAACTCCAAAGTATCAATTCTTCACTAAGTCTACTTAAATGCATCATTATAATTGAAAAATCACTCATTAGTTCTAATAAATAGTCTCTATCACTTACACCATCCATAAAATTATCTACAACTTTTTTAAACCCTAATTGCTCACAAGTTATATTTCTATCTATATCATGTGTAGTTCCTGCCAAAGCTCCACAACCTAAAGGTGATTCATCTAATATTTCTATAGCATTTTTTATTCTTTTCTCATCTCTATCAAACATACTATAATATGCCATCAAATGATGTTTAAAAGTTACCACTTGCGCTCTTTGAAGATGAGTATATCCTGGCATCATTACTGAATTTTTATCAGCAACATCTTTTATAGTTTCTTTAAATCCAGATATTAACCCCACTAAATCACTTGCCTTTTCTTTGGCATATAATCTCATATCAACTGCAACTTGGTCATTTCTACTACGAGCTGTATGAAGTTTCTTCCCAACATCACCTATTCTTTGAATCAAGTTTATCTCAGTAAAACTATGTATATCTTCATAATCTCCATCTAATGCCAATTTCCCATTTTCAATATCTTCAAGTATTCCATTTAGACCTTCTGTTATAGCTTTTCCCTCTTCATCTGTTAAAAGCCCACATTTTACTTGCATATAGACATGTGCTATACTTCCTTCGATATCTTTTTTGTATAGTATACAGTCATACCCAAAAGATTTATTAAATTCTTCCATAAGTTGATTTTCAGCTTTTCTAAAGCGTCCACCCCATAATTTCATATTTTTCACCTCATATTTTAATTTTTTATATTTTAATTATAATATTTTTACTTTAGCTAAAAATAAAAAATCTCTTGGTCAAAAAGACCAAGAGACGAAATATTCCGTGTTACCACTCTAGTTGATAAACTATGTTTACCCACTCTATTCTCTTAAGGCGAGATTACCTATTACCATACTGAATTTCAAGTAATATTCTCCAAAGCTCTATTCAATATAAAGTATTATCATTAGGCTTACACCATCCCTAACTCGCTGAGACCTGCTTTATATCTACTCTCTTCTTCACTGAATCTAAATTTTTATATTTTACCTATTTGTATTATAATTACTATCTATAAAATAGTCAACCTATTTTTTCCTTTAAATGCCTTTTTTAAGAACTAAGTGACTCTTTTAACTCAAAAAACTTATAAATTGCTTTTGCAACTCCACTCTCTTGATTGCTATCTGTCACATAATCAGCCTCTTGTTTAATCAATTCTTCTGCATTTCCCATAGCTACACCAAGACCAGCAAATTGTATCATTTCTATATCATTGTAATTATCTCCAAATGCAATTATATCTTCTCTATCTATATTCATTTTTTCAGCTAAAATTTTAACCGCATTGCCTTTATCAACACCAGTATTCATAACTTCAATATTATTTGGCCAAGAAGAAGTTATTTTTATGCCTTGAACTTTTTTTAATTCTTTTCTTATTTCGTCTAAAATAGCTGGATTTTTTTCTTCTATTATTACAAACTTTAATATGTCATTTTTAGAAATCTCTTCTCTTAAATCATCCCTTATAATTACTTCTGTTTCAGAGCCCAAAAACACACTTATTCTATCTTCACGCCCTTCTATTTTTTTTGAAAGCATGGAATCTATACTATTACATTGATAGTAAATATTATATTTGTCTAACACATCTAAAATATCTAGACATGTTTTTGTATCAATTTTATTTGAATATATTATATTTCCATTTTGCTCCCTTATCAATGAGCCATTACAAGCTATTATTGGCATATCTTCTTTAAGAAAATCTACATTGCATTTAGCTGAATCGAAAGTTCTTCCTGTTGCTAAAGTTACATTAATACCACTTTTAATAACTTTTTGCAGTGCAATTTTATTTTCATCAGTAACTTTATGGTTATTTCCTAATAAAGTTCCATCCATATCTGTTACAATCAATTTATATCCCATCATCCAACTCCATAACATTTTATTGTATACTTATATTTCCTTAATCTAATTTAAAGAATTACCCTTATTAAATTATATCATAACTTTACACTTAAACTATTCCAATTTATAAAATTAATAACATTCCTATACTTCCATATCAAGGCAAAATAAATCGTTTCTTGTAGTATTTTTCTGAATATTTTCAATTTATAGTCTTATAATGCTAGAAATTTTACAATATATGATATATAATCATATTAAATAAAGTGAGCTATTATAATATTTATATTTGTTTTTTACTATTATGTATTTTCACAATATTTTAAATCTAGCAACTTTTTTAACATTTATTATTGACTAAATAAGGAGTGATAAGCTATGAAATTAAAAATTAACAAAGCTATTGAAATGCAGTTGAAAAAAAGTTATGCCATAGAATCTGGTCATTGCGAAGATGTATTTGAGATAGATTGTGGCGAAGGTATAAATACAGTATCTTTCTCAAATAAAGCTGTAGAAGCTTTTAATGCTTTAGAATTTGATATGATAAGAGGATACCCTCATTCAATTAGTCTAAAAAACAATATAGTTGATTATTGGAAAGACTTTACAGCACTAACTACTGATAGAATTTGTCTAGCTGATGGTTCTATACATGTTATTTATCTTTTAAATAGATTATTTATTGAAAAAGGAGATAAGGTTTTAGGATATTCACCTCAATTTTCAGAATATGAAACAGATATAAAAATGCATGGTGCTACTTATGACTATGTTCTTTTAAAGAAAGAAAATAATTTCAAGTTTAATGAAAAGGAATTTATTGAAAAAATAAATTCAGAATATAAATTAATTTACATAGATAACCCAAATAATCCTACTGGACAAATTATACCTCTATCATCAATTGAAAATATAGTAAAAGAGGCAGCAAAATATGATATAGCTGTTATGATAGATGAGGCTTATGGTGAATATATGCCAAAAGAAAATTCAGCTGTAAAACTTTTAAATGATTATGATAATGTAATTGTTCTAAAAACATTCTCAAAAGGTTTTGGTTTGGCTGGACTAAGAGCAGGATATGCAGTCCTTCCTGAACAACTTGTTAATCCTATTAAAAAGATTTCTACTCCTTACGAAGTATCTGAAATCTCTCGTAGTATTGCAGCTAATTTATTAGATGATGTTCAATTTATAGAAGAATTAAAAGAAAAAACAAAAGCTATAAAAAATCAACTATTGATTCCATGGAAAAACCTTAACATAGCTGAGACTAGTGATACTGTATCTATAATGACAGTTGAACATAAAAATAAAGATATAAATTTACAACAAGAATTTGCAAAATTAAAAATAAGAGTTATATCTGGTAGCGATTTTACTGGACTTGATAAAAACTTTATAAGATTTAGAATGCCTGAAGAAAAAGAACTTCCTGAGGTTATAAAAGCATTCCAAATAATCGATAATCTAGAATAAATCTAACTATATAAGGGACATATTGATAAAATCAATATGTCCCTTTAGTTTAGTATTTTTAATTATTCTACAATATTTCTATTCATTAATTTATTAAGTTCCATCAATATTGATGAAAGTAATGCTAAACCTAAACAAATTCCTAATTCATATAAACCAAATACTGTTGGTATAGAGAATATCCCTCTCAAAACTGGCATTAATGTTAAAGAGTAAAGTCCAAAACATATTAAAACTGCTCCTATAACATATTTATTACTAAAAAAGCCTAGTTTTACTATTGTCTGATTATTAGAACGTGCAGGCAATGTTTGCATTATTCTCGCTAATATTAAAGTTGAAAACGCCATCGCTACACCAAGTTCTGGTGACACTTGTAATCCTATATATTGTGCAATTATTGTAACTATACCAATTATACAACCTCTTATAGCCACTGCTTTTAATGTTCCTCCTGCTAATATACTTTCATCTGGATGTCTAGGAGGTTTATTCATTATATTTTTTTCTGATTTTTCAAATCCTAATGCTATTGCTGGCAAAGAGTCGTTTACTAGGTTTATAAATAAAAGTTGTAAAGCTGTAAATGGGTTCGACCATCCTGCAAATACTGCAAACAAGATAGCCACTATAGCACCCAAGTTTCCTGCAAATAAATAAGTTATTGCTTTTATTATATTGCTATATACTGTTCTACCAACTTCAACAGCATTTACTATACTTGCAAAGTTATCATCAACTAAGACCATAGCAGAAGCATCTTTTGCTACATCAGTACCACTTCCCATACCTATACCTATATCTGCTTGTTTTAAAGCTGGTGCATCATTGACACCATCACCAGTCATAGCAGTTATGTTATTCTTATGTTGCCATGCTTTTACTATACGAATTTTGTTTTCTGGTGAAACTCTGGCATATACACTTATATCTTCTAATTTTTTATTTAATTCTTCTTCACTTAATGCATCCAACTCTTTTCCAGTAAGTGCTAAATCTCCATCTTCCATTATACCTATTTCTTTTGCAATTGCTGCTGCGGTTGTTTTGTGATCTCCAGTTATCATAACTGTTTTTATGCCAGCGCTCTTTGCTTCTTTTACTGCGTCCATTACTTCTTCTCTTGGTGGGTCTATCATTGCCATTATCCCAACCAATATCATATCATGTTCGTCATCAATTGAAGGTGTAAAACCTTCTTCTGGAACATCTTTTATTGCAAATGCTAATACTCTAAGTGCTCTATTTGAAAACTCTTCATTTTTATTCTTGTATTCTTCTATTATCTCATCTGTTATGTCTACTTTTGAGCCATTTTTTAAAGCATATTTACATCTGCTAAATACAATATCTGGAGCACCTTTTGTAAACATTATATAATCTCCATATATACTATTTACTGTAGACATAAGCTTTCTATCTGAATCAAATGGTATTTCATTTATTCTAATATATTTACTTCTTAATCTATCATAATCTAAATCATTTTTGCTTGAATAATTTATTAGTGCAACTTCTGTTGGGTCACCTACTTCTTTTCCATCACTAGTTATATGAGAATCATTACATAATGTAGAAACCATAGTCAACAATTTAGCATGATAAGAATAATTTATATTTTCTTTATTAAGCTCATCATTGTTAGTTCCATACATATAACAGTCCACAACTGTCATTTTATTTTGTGTAAGAGTACCTGTTTTATCAGTACATATGACACTTGTTGAACCTAAAGTCTCGACAGCTGGTAATTTTCTTATTATAGCTTGTTTCTTTGCCATACTGTTTGTTCCAACAGCCAACACTATAGTAACTATTGATGATAAAGCTTCTGGTATTGCTGCTACTGCTACTGCTACAGAAAACATGAATGAATCGAGAATAATTTGTGTCATTTCTCCATTTCCAGCCATCATATAATTTCTTGCTACCTGAATTATAAATATTAAGAGTGCAAGTACTACAATACCTACACCAAGCTTTTTACTAAAAGCTTCTATTTTTTGTTGTAATGGTGTCAACTTATTTTCCGCAGTTTCTAAAAGACCAGCTATTTTACCCATTTCAGTATTCATACCTGTTCCAGTTACTACAAATGAACCTCTACCATAAACGACTACAGCACCACTAAATACCATGTTTTTTTGGTCACCTAAACTTACATCTTCGCTTATTTTTTCTGTATGTTTTAGAACTGGTTCTGATTCACCAGTTAACATCCCTTCTACAACCTTTAATGATTGTGCTTCTATAAGTCTTCCATCTGCTGGTATGTAATCACCAGCTTCTAAAAATACAATATCTCCAACTACTAAATTTTTTGCTGGAATTGTCATTTTCTTATTATCTCTTATTACCTTTGCATTTGGTGCAGATAAATTTTTCAAACTTTCTAATGAACTTTCTGCTTTTTTTGTTTGTACAACTCCTAAAACAGAGTTGATAATAATAACTGCAAAAATTATTATTGACTCTACAGTTTCACCTAAAAATATTTGTACTAAAGCAGCTATCAATAGAATTATTACCAGTGGGTCTTTAAAACTTTCTAAGAAAAGCTTATACGTAGGAACCTTATCTGCTTCCTTTAATTCATTAGTTCCATTTTTTTCTAATAGCTCTTCTGCTCTTTCCTTGCTCAAACCATTTAAGCTTGAGTCTAAATTTTTAATTATTTCTTGATAAGTACTTTTGTAAGACATTTGTTGCCCTCCTCTTTAATAAATTTATTTTATGTTTGGGGACTCTTATGTATACTTGAAATTTTAAATTTTTTAAATAAAAAATTCCTTGAATAAAAAAAGACCCCAAAACAAACATACTTAATGCTTATTTTGAAGGTCTTGCTATCAAGGAATTCCTTGTTAATTAACCGAGTATCTCTACTGTCCTGACGATTAATTACCACTTTCGTGTAAGCTACTCCCCTTCGAGTAGTTATCTTTAATTGTATTTACATTATAACACCTTACATAATTAATAGTCTAGATTATTTTTTATTTTAACCTAAATTTAACAAATTATGGATTAATCTATATGTAAATATTCTTCTAGTGTTAGATTGTTCATTGCAAAGTTTTTACTGTGTTCAGTTCCAACATATCTATAGTGCCATGATTCATACATGTATCCTGTTATGCTTTCTTTTCCCTCTGGATATCTAAGTATAAATCCATACTTATATGCATTTTCGTACAGCCACTTAGCTTCTTTTGTATTATTAAATTTTTTATTTGCCCAACAAGATTGGTCGTCTCCTCCAATATCAAATGCAAGTCCAGTTTGATGTTCACTTTCTCCTGGCTTAGCTGAAAATCTGTTTGCTTCCTTCTCACCATGTTTTTCTGCATATGAGTTAAATAATTTCTCTTGATATTTATAACTTCTATATGTACTGAAGGCTTTTAGATTTAATCCTGCTTTTTGAGCCTCTTTATTCATTTTATAAAAAGCATCTTTTGCTTCATTACTTTCTTGTGGAGAATAGTCTTCAGGTAAGCTATACTTTTTGTTTGCTACTACAATATTATTTATTGATAAAACGTTCACACCTTTTCTATACTTACTTATTTCATATGCCATGATTTTATTTTCTCCACTAGATATATTAATAAACATTTTTGCGAAAACTAGAAAAAATGCAAAAACTATAATCAAGCCTCTTTTCTTTTTCATATACTGCACCCCCATAATTTAGATTTAATATCTAAAAAATTTAAAGACATTTTACTTCATAGTATAATCATATCATTAATTTATTGCAAATTCTTTAAACAATTCTTAAGAAACTCTTAAATTCTTCTTTATGTTACTAAAACTAACAATATTTTTTCAATTTTTTTATATCACAGGTCCAGATATTGATTTTTTTTCCAAATGATGTATAATGTATTTATGGAAACTTTAAAGTACTACTTAGTACTTATCGTTTTTACATGAAAGGAGATAGCCAATTGACTGACAAACAAAAATTTATTATAACTATTGCTCAAAGAATCTTTGACCAAAAAGGTTTTCAAAATACTTCAATACTAGATATTGTAAAAGAATGTAAAATGTCTAAAGCTACTTTTTACAAACATTTTGAAACTAAAGAAAGTTTTATCTGTGAAATAATTAATTATTATGACGAAAAATTTTTAGAAATTATACATTCTATTAATGAAAACAATGATATTCATCCATCTGAAAAATTAAAAAGAAAAATAATAGCTGTATGGGGAAATATTTTTTCTAGAACTACTATAAATACTTATGTTAGGGAAAATTTTTCTGAAGTGCAACGTAAAACGACAAGTAAGTTACAAAAAAAATCTCGAGCTAATTTATTAAATGAATATAAGCTGAGTTTATTTGATAATTATGGCGACAAAATAGAAAACATTCTATTTGATTTAGTTTTCTTACTAGATGCTCTAATTCACCAGTTTACATATATTATTCATATACAAAAAAGAGAAATAAATGTATACTTTATTGCTGAATTTACTATACAAATGCTTGATTTAGTTGTAGAAAATGCGGATAACCTAAATCCTTTAATTGAAAAATCAATGTTTTTATATGAACAAGAAGATGAAGCTTATTCTTCTCTTTATAGTAAATCATTATTTTTTAAAACAATAGAGGATATAGAAGAGCTAATCAAAACAAACACTTCTCTTGTTGAAAACCCTAAGTTACTAGAAGCATCAAAAAAATTATATGAAGAAGGAAAAAATCAACTATATGATTCTTTAATTATGGATGCAATGATTACATATCTAGAAAAAGAAGACATTTTGAGACCAAAAGTACTTTTATTGAATAGTATTAAAAATCAATTAAAAAAGGAGACGTTATAAACTATGGAAATACAAAGTAATAGCAAAAACAATAAAAAAGGAAATTTGATAATAGCAATCGTAATGACTGGTGCTTTTATAAGCTCTCTTAGTCAAACATTACTGGCAACTGCACTTCCCAATATAATGTCAGATTTTAAAATTACTGCTGATGTTGGTCAGTGGTTAACTACGATTTATCTACTTATTGCAGGTATCATTATTCCTACAACAGCTTACTTGATAAATAGATTTAGTACTCGAAAATTATTTATTACATCAATGACTATCTTTTCTTTAGGATGTGTTATTGCACTTTTCTCTCGTGATTTTTCAACTATGTTGATTGCTCGTGTGTTACAAGCAGTAGGTTCTGGCTCTTTAATGCCACTTTTACAAGTTATTATATTATATTTATGTCCTATAGAAAAACGTGGTACAGCTATGAGTCTAGTTGGTATTACAGTGGGATTTGCTCCAGCAATAGGACCAACTTTATCTGGATGGTTAGTAGATTCATTTGGTTGGCATAGTTTATTTTTGCTTCTTTCACCTATAGCTATATTAGATGTTATACTTTCATTTATATTATTAAAAAATGTTGGAGAAGCTCAGAAACTAAAACTGGATATACCTTCAATAATACTATCTTCTTTAGGTTTTGGTGGTTTATTGATTGGGTTTACTAATCAAGGTAATTATGGCTGGACTAATAGTGCAACATATCTACCAATAATATTAGGAATTGTATCATTAATTTTGTTTACATGGCGTCAATTAAAATCTAAAGAACCATTCTTAGAACTAAGAGTTTTTAAAAATAAACCATTTCTTATTTCTACATTATTAATTATGATTGTATATGCTTCAATGATGTCTGCTACATTAATGATACCTCTATATATTCAATCTGTAAGGGGATTCTCTGCACTTGCTTCAGGTTCTTTAATGATGCCTGGTGCTATACTAATGGTTGCATTAAATCCAGTCGCAGGACGTCACCTAGATAAATATGGTCCTCACGCTCTATCAATATTAGGAACTGGATGCTTATTTTTAGGAACTTTATCTTTTGCATTTTTAGGCAAAGATACATCTTTAATTCATATATCATTAATGTATTGTATTCGTATGATTGGTATTTCAATGGTTCTAATGCCATTAACTACATGGGGAATTAAAACACTAGATAGAGAACTTATATCTCATGCTACAGCAATTAATAGTACACTTCGTCAAATATCTGGTGCTATAGGCTCTGCTGTACTTATTACTATAATGACAACTGCTACTAAAAAAGCTCACATGAGTTCAGCTATCCTGTCTAATATCCATGGAATAGATGTAGCATTTTCAATAGCAGCTACACTTGCATTTATTGGATTAATTGTATCAATATGTTTTATAAAAGAGCGACAAACTGTTAGAAGTTAAAATAAAAAAAGAGATGTTTTAAGATTAAAATCTTAAAACATCTCTTTTTTTCAGTTTGAAAAATATTGTAATCTTATAATACAGCTATTACTTCTATTTCAACTTTAACGTCTTTTGGTAATCTAGCAACTTCTACACAAGCTCTTGCTGGTTTATTTTCTCCAAAATACTCAGCATAAACTTCGTTTATAGCCCCAAATTCATTCATATCTTTTATAAATACTGTAGTTTTAACTACATTTGAAAAATCAGCTCCACTTTCAGCTAATATTGCTTTAAGATTTTTTAGAGATTGAGCAGTTTGAGCTTGTACATCTCCTTCAACTACTTCCATAGTTTCTGGCACAAGTGGAACTTGTCCAGATACAAATAATAAGTTTCCAGCTTTTATAGCTTGAGAATATGGTCCTAACGCTGCTGGTGCATCATTAGTATGTAATACTTCATGTTTCATATTAAAATCCTCCTAATTGGTTAATCTACTATACATAAAATGTATCTTCATACACTATTATACTATTTTTCTTGTATATTATATACACTTTTATTATAATTCTATAATTTTAAAACCTTTTTCTTCTATTGCGTTCTTTATTTTTGCTATATGGTCATAATCTATTGTTTCTAATATAAATTCCGCACTTTGTTTTCCTAGAGCTTCACCTGCTGATAATTTACCTTGATTAGCACTTAAAATATTTCCACCATTCTCACTTATTATTCTAGTTAATTCAGCAAAGTTTCCTGGCTTATCTTCCATAATTGTACTAAATGAATATCTTCTTCCTTCTTTAGCTAGAGCAACACCTATTATTCTATATAATGTATTTATATCTATATTACCACCAGATATTATACACACTACGTTTTCATCTTTTGCTGGTGCATATTTACCACTTAATATTGCAGCTGTACACACAGCCCCTGCACCTTCTGAAACTATCTTTTGACTTTCCATCATAAATAATATTGATTCAGCTATTTCTATTTCTTCAACTACTACTATTTCATCAACTAATTCATTTATTATTTCAAAAGTTAAGTCTCCAGGAGTTTTAACAGCTATACCATCAGCTATTGTACTATCATTAAATGCTGTTGTTACTTTTCCGTTTTTAATTGACTCTTTCATTGAAGGTATATTTGCAGTTTGAACACCAACTATTTTTACATTAGGATTTAATGCCTTTGCTGCAACAGCAACACCAGATATTATTCCTCCACCACCAACTGGGCATAGTATAGTATCAACCTTATTATTTAATTGTTCGAAAATTTCAAGAGATATAGTTCCTTGCCCTGCTATAACATATTTATCATTGAATGGATGTAAGAAAGTTGCTCCTGTTTCTTTTTGTATTTCAACAGCTTTTGCATATGCATCATCATAAACTGCACCATTTAAAACTACTTCTGCTCCATAACCTTTAGTTGCACTAACTTTTGCCAATGGTGCCGTTGCTGGCATTACTATTGTAGATTTTATACCAGTCATTTTTGCGCCTAATGCGACACCTTGTGCATGATTTCCTGCACTTGAAGCTATTACTCCACTTGCTTTTTCTTCATCGGTTAAACTTGCTATTTTATTACAAGCTCCTCTTAATTTAAAAGACCCTGTTTTTTGAAGGTTTTCACATTTATAGAAAACATTCGCTCCTGTTTTTTCGCTAAGTTTAACGCTTTCAAGTAAATCAGTTTTTTTAACTATGTCTTTAATGGTCTCTCTAGCTTCTTTCACATCTGTTAAGGTAACATTTATCATTTTATTCCACTCCCGTAAATCCAATTTTTATTTATTACTTTCTATATAATTCTATATCTTTTTTTTTTAAAAATCAACATGTAAACGATTTTTATAATTTTTTAATTAATCACAAAAAAACTAAAAATACAACAATTGAATACAATAAACACATCTATTCAATTAAGTTAGATTACGCTAAATGATAATATTAAAATAATTTTTACATTTTTATCAAAATAACAGTTTATTCTTTATTATTTTTATTAAAATTTATATTTATATTATTTTACTTAATTAAAAATTGTTTTTTTATTCTCTTTAATAACATTAATATTACCACATCTAACCTAAAATATTTTTATAAACAACATTAAATAAAAAAAGTTTTATTTTACACATTTTCATAATAATAAAACTGTACCTTTTACAACAAATATAACAAAAAAAATAAAATGCAAGTTAAATTAGAGTTTTATTTTATATAGTAATCATTTTTTATTAAAAGGTATTTTATCTTTTAACATACATTTTATAAAGCTAAATAGAGTTATTATTTTAATTTTATACTTTACTTTTTCTATAAACCTATTATAATTAAAGTATAATCATTTTAGGAACTTGTTTATTTTATTATAAAAATGTGAAACTTATTACATAAGGAGGAATTAAACATGAAAAATAATACTTATAAAGAAATCAAAAACATATATGGAAAAATAAGTCCTTTTGAATTTAAGGACAAATTAATAGATATTGCGAAACATACTGCAAATGAAAATCATAGAGAACTGCTTGATGCAGGTCGTGGAAATCCAAATTGGACTTGTTCAACTGCTAGAGAAGCTTTTTTCACTTTTGGTCATTTTGCGATTACTGAAACACGTTCTAATTGGGATTTAGGACATTTAGCTGGTATGCCTCAAAAAAAGGGCATTAAGGAAAGATTCTTTAAATATATAAATGAAAATATAGATATGCCTGGAGCATACTTAGCTAGAGATATTATAAATTTTGGTATAAATGAACTTGGATTCGATGGCGATGAATTTGTTCATGAACTAGCTGATGGGATTATTGGTGATAATTATCCACTTCCAGATAGAATGTTGCCTCATATGGAAAAAATAGTGCATGATTATTTAGTTCAAGAAATGAAATATGATATATCAAGTAAATATGGTGATGTAGAAATATTCGCTGTTGAAGGTGCTACAGCTGCTATGTGTTATATATTTGATTCATTAATGGCAAATGAACTTCTAAAAAAAGGCGATACAGTAGCTTTAATGACTCCTATATTTACACCTTATCTTGAGATACCTAATCTTCCTCGCTATGATTTTAAAGTTGTAAACATAAACGCAAATGCAGTTGATGAAAAAGGTGCTCATACATGGCAGTATACTAAAAAAGAATTAGAAAAGCTTCGTGACAATTCTATTAAAGCTTTATTTGTTGTTAATCCTAACAACCCTGCATCTATAGCTATGGATGAGACATCTTGTAATAATCTAATAGATGTAATTGAAAATTATAATAAGGATTTAATGATAATATCAGATGATGTATATGGGACTTTTGTAGAAGATTTCTCATCATTAATGTCAAAACTTCCTTATAACACTGTTGGAGTTTATTCTTATTCAAAATATTTTGGAGTTACAGGATGGAGACTTGGTACATTCGCTCTTCATAAAAAGAATGTTTTTGATAAAAAAATAAATGATTTAACTGGAGAATTGAAGAAATCAGTAGATAAGCGTTACAGTGATATGAGTCTTAATCCTTCTAGTCTTTCATTTATGGAAAGAGTTGTTGCTGATAGTAGACTTGTTGCTCTTAATCATACTGCTGGTCTTTCAACTCCACAACAAGTTCAAATGTCATTTTTCTCTGCCTTTGCATTAATTGATAAAGTTGATGCTTACAAAAAACTTAATATGAGTATATGTCATAGACGTCAAAAACTATTGTTTGAAGCTTTAGAGCTTCCAGTTAATAAAAGTAAAAATAATGCTGCATATTATACTCAATTTGATATTGAAGAATGGGCTAAAATAAACTATGGAGAAGATTTATTCAAATTTATAAGTAAGAATGCCTCTCCAGTAGATATACTTTATAGATTGGCTAATGATTATTCAGTAGTCTTACTTAGTGGAAATGGATTCTATGGACCTGAATGGTCAATTAGAATATCTTTAGCAAATCTATATGATGAAGCCTACACTAAAATAGGGAAAGCAATAAGAGAAATATTGAATAGCTATATTGCTGAATGGGAAAAAACAAAAAAATAATCCTATTACACTGAAATGTCTAAATTATGTGAATAAAAGGATTTATATAGACCTAAATAATTTTTTTTGATATAATCCTATCGGAATTATAAATTTTATTTGTGAAAGGCAGAGAATATTATGAGTATTAAGAAAAAAGTTGCCATAGTCTTTACTGGTGGAACTATATCTATGACAGTAGATGATAAAGTAGGTGCTGCTATACCAACTTTATCTGGGGAACAAATATTATCTATGGTCACTAATATTGATAAAGTTGCAGATGTTGAAGTTTTTAATTTTGATGAAATTCCAGGACCTCACATAACACCTTGTAGAATGATGGAATTAAAAAATTATGTAAATGATTTATTAGCAAGAAAAGATATCACAGGAGTTGTAATAACACATGGTACTGATAGTTTAGAAGAAACTGCTTATTTTCTAGACCTTACAATTGATAATATTAAACCTGTAATAGTTACAGGTGCTATGAGAAGTAGCTCTGAACTTGGCTATGATGGTTCAAGCAATTTATCTGCATCAGTTTGTACTGCCGTATCTAAAGATGCTATGGGTAAAGGAGTTCTTGTAGTTTTAAACAACGAAGTGCTATTGGCTTCTGAAGCTACTAAAACAAATACACTTTCTTTAAATACATTTAAATCTTTAACTAGTGGTCCATTGGGAATAATCGACTGTAACGAACTTGTTCTTACGAGAGATATTGTAAATAGAACCATTATAGATACTGATAAAGTAGAATCTAAAGTTGCACTATTTAAAGCATATGTTGGAGAAGATGCAGAGTTTATAAGATTTGCTGTTGATAGTGGATATAAAGGTATAGTTATTGAAGCTATGGGTAGAGGCAATATTCCTCCTCTAATGCTTTCTGGCGTTGAATATGCAAGGGAAAAAGGACTTCCTGTTGTTATAGTTTCTAGATGCCATTCAGGTAGAGTATTTGATAGTTATGGTTACTTTGGTTCTGGTAGAGACTTAAAAAATATAGGATGTATATTTGGTGGAGACCTTCCAGGTCAAAAAGCTAGAATAAAACTTATTTTAGCTCTTGGAAAGACTAATAATATTGATGAAATCAAAGACTTCTTTGAAAAAGGAATCTATTGTTAATTATATTATAGAGTTTAGAATTTAAAATAAATTATATCATAGAGTTTAAAATAAAACATCCCCCTACTGCAATCTTTTACTTATATTGCAATAAGGGGATTTTATTTTATAGCTCTCTTTTTTTATTTATTCCACAACTTTTTTATTTCACAACTATATTAACTAATTTCTTAGGAACTGCAACAACTTTAACTATAGTTTTATCTTCAACTAGAGCTTTAATTTTTTCATCTTCTAAAGCCACTTTTTCCATATCTTCTTTAGATATATTTGAGCTAACAGTTAACTTTCCTCTAACCTTTCCATTAACTTGTACAACAACTTCTATTTCATCTTTTACTAAAGCTTTTTCATCATATTTAGGCCAATCTATATCAAATACACTTCCTTCTTGACCTATCATAGTCCATAATTCTTCACCTAAATGAGGTGCAAATGGTGAAATTATAGTTACGATTGTTTGTACACCTTCTTTTATAACTGCTTCATTGATATTATCTAGCTCCTTATATTTGTACATATCATTTATTAATTCCATCAGAGCTGATATAGCAGTGTTAAATCCAAATTTCTCACTTAAATCTACAGTAACTTTTTTAAGTGTAGAATGTATAGTATATCTCATATCTTTATCTTGAGAACTTAACTCGCCAAACTCAACATCTTTTTTGAAGACATCTGCTAACTCATCAACTAATCTATATACTCTATTTAAGAATCTAAAGCATCCATCAACACCTTGTTCTGACCAGTCTAAATCTCTTTCTGGTGGTGCTGCAAATAATACGAAAAGTCTTGCAGTATCTGCTCCATATTCATCAATTATATCCATAGGAGATACTGTATTTCCTTTAGACTTACTCATTTTAGAACCATCCATAAGAACCATACCTTGAGTAAGTAAGTTTTTAAATGGTTCATCAAAGTCTACCATGCCCATACTCTTAAATGCTTTTACAAACCATCTAGCATAAAGTAAATGCATTATAGCATGCTCTACTCCACCTATATATTGGTCTACTGGATGCCATCTGTTAACTAAGTCTTTACTAAATGGTTCATCTTCATTTTTATTGTCTACATATCTTAAGAAATACCAAGAAGAATCAACAAATGTATCCATAGTGTCAACTTCTCTTCTCGCTGGTTTTCCACAGTGAGGACAAGTTGCTGACATAAACTGTTTTGAAGTAGTAAGTGGAGACTCACCTTTTCCAGTAAATTCAACATCTGTTGGTAAAAGAACTGGTAAATCTTCTTTCTTAACTGGAACTATTCCACACTCATCACAATAAACTACAGGTATAGGACAACCCCAATATCTTTGTCTTGAAACTAACCAGTCTCTTAATCTATAATTAATTGTTCTCTTTCCTCTACCTTCTTTTTCTAATTTATTTATTATTCCTTCAAATCCTTCTGAAGCATCTAATCCATCAAATTCTTCTGAATTTATCATTTTATTATCTTCTGTTATTACATCTATTATATCTAGATTATATTTTTCAGCAAAATCTCTGTCTCTTTCATCATGTGCAGGAACTGCCATTATAGCACCTGTTCCATATTCAACTAATACATAGTTTGCTATCCATAGAGGAACTTTTTTTCCATTTAAAGGATTTATAACATATCTACCTATAAACATACCTTCTTTTTCTACATCAGCTGCTGTTCTCTCTATTTCTGTCATAGTGTGCATTTTTTGAACAAAAGCTTCAACATCTGCTTCATACTCAGTACCAGCAACCAATTCTTTAACTAGTTCATGTTCTGGAGCAAGTACCATATAAGTAACTCCATAAGTTGTATCTGGTCTAGTTGTAAATACTGTCACAGATTTGTCAGTTCCATCTATATCAAATACTAAATCTGCTCCTGTACTTTTTCCTATCCAGTTTCTTTGCATTATTTTAACTTTTTCTGGCCATCCATCTAATGTGTCTAAATCATTAAGTAATTCTTCTGCAAATTCAGTAGTTTTAAAATACCATTGTTCCAAGTCTTTCTTTAATACTGTTGATTTACATCTTTCACATGCTCCTTGAACAACTTGTTCATTTGCAAGAACAGTCTCACAAGAAGGACACCAGTTAACATAAGATTTTTTCTTATATGCAAGTCCATGTTCTAAAAATTTCAAAAATATTTCTTGAGTAAATCTATAGTATTCTGGAGTTGAAGTTGCTACTTCTTTATCCCAATCATAGCTAAGCCCTAATAAATTTAATTGTTCTTTCATTTCTTCTATATTTTCCATTGTCCATTTATGTGGATGTATTCCATGTTTTATAGCTGCATTTTCAGCTGGTAAACCAAAAGAATCCCATCCCATCGGATGAAGTACATTATAACCTTCCATTTTTTTGAATCTTGCGACAACATCGCCTATAGAATAATTTCTAACATGTCCCATGTGTATCTTTCCAGATGGATAAGGGAACATTTCTAATGTGTAATAATTAGGTTTTTCAGTTTGTGCTGTATCCATTTTGTATTGGTCATTATCTTTCCAAATTTTTTGCCATTTCGATTCTACTTGTTTAAAATTATATACGCTCATATTTTGCCTCCTGTTTTTAGTTGTGTTCAACTACTTTGTTTAATATTATTTACTTATAATTTCCAAATAATTCTTTGAAAATAAAAAATCCTCGTCACTAAACTTGCGTTTAGGGACGAGGATAAATCTTCGCGGTACCACCCTAATTAGCCTACTTTTATAGACTCTCTTAGATAGCTTTTAATCCAGCCATGGAGAATAGGTTTTAATCTAGTAAGTTCAAAGTTATATAATATTAGTTCTCACCTTCCACTAACTCTCTGAAAAAATATAATCTTTTACTGCTCTAGTCTATTCAATTCAATACAATTTTTGAAATTTTCTAACTATAATAACATATATTATCATGTTTATGCTAATGTGTCAATATCTATATAAGGTGCATCTTTCCATAATTTTTCTAAATTATAAAATCCTCTATTTTCCTCATTAAATACGTGAACCATTATATCTCCATAGTCAAGAAGTACCCAAGTTTGAGTTCCTTGTCCTTCTTTTCCTCTTGGTTCTAATCCTAGTTTTGCTAATTCATCTTCAACATTATCAGCTATAGCTTTTACTTGTCTTTGAGAAGATGCTGTAGTAATAACAAAATAATCACATAAACTAGAAACTTTTCCTATATTTATTATAACTGTATCTTGACCCAGCTTATCTTCTATGGCATCATATGCTATTTTTGTCATTTGTTCCACTGTCATATAAAATTTCCTCACTTTCCTAATTTAAATACACTTAGTTATTCTAACATATTAATACGATTTTGTAACATAGTCAACTTTAATTTTATTAATATGTTTGCCTTTATATAAGATTTTTATAATAACTTTTCTTTAATTAGGTAGTTTCTTGCCATAACAGTTCTTGGATGTATTTCTTCTTTTTTATTAATAACAAACATTAAAGTATTATTAAATGAAGTTAAAAGTGCTTCGTCAAGCTTACCTTCATAGGCTAATTCTCTCAATGTATCTACAACTGGAAATTTTCTTCCTTCTTCAATTAAATCTGCTATGTAAATTATTTTTTCTAAAAGAGACATATCTTCTCTTCCTGTTGTATGGTATTTAATTGCATTTATAATATCTTCATCTTCTATACCAAACTCATATTCACATATGTATGACCCTATCACACTATGTGATAGAGAGCGGTTTCCATCTTCTATTGGGTCTAAGTATATTTCATACTTATTAACATAATCCTCTACTTCTTTATCACTTAAGTATTTCGCACAATCATGAATCATCCCCGCTATATAGGCTTTTTCTTTGTCACATCCATAAATTTCACACAATTTTACAGCACATTCTGCAACATTTTTTGAATGGCTAAGCCTTCCTACTGGTAGCATTTGATTTAATCTCTGGTTAATATTCTCTAAGTTCATTTAATCATCTCCATATTGATATAGTTTATTTTCATACAAATAATTTTCTACATTTTCGGGTACTAAGTAACGTATAGACTTTCCTTCATTTAGCTGTTCCCTTATATATGTGGATGATATATCCAATGATGGAACGTAAACTGTTATAATGTCAGCATTATATTTTTTAGTCAGTTTCTCTATAGTTTCTTGTGACCTTAATAAGCTAATACCTGGTCTAGTTGCAGCTATAAAAGTAGCTAACTCAAAGTTTTTCTTTACATCTTTCCACTCTTCAACACTACAAATAGCATCTGCCCCTGTTATAAAGTAAATATCAGCATTTTTGTATTTTTTCTTTAAATATTTTAATGTATCGATTGTATAAGTCCTTTTATTTCTTTCGATTTCTACTTTTGAAACTAAAAAATCTTCATTGCTTTCAGTTGCTAGAAGTGTCATATTGTATCTATCATACTTATTTGTAGTGATACCTAGTTTATGTGGTGGATTTCCTGATGGTATAAAGATAATTTTGTCAATCTCATACTTATCTCTAATAAACTCTGCTGTTGCTAAATGAGCATAGTGTATAGGGTCAAAAGTACCTCCTAATATACCTATTTTGATTTTGCCTTTATGGCGATTAAATTTCTCTAGTTTTTCAGTATTTTTCAATTCTGCCTTCTGAACTAGATTTTTACTTCTCATATTTTGTCTCCTTTTAATGTTATAATACTATTGTACCATTATTTTTTATTTCTTAAAGCTTATAAATTATTTTTTTTGGTATATAATCATATTTATATGGTAAAAAACACTTTAAAAAATAATTATTTAACATAGTTTCACTTAACTTTTTAATAAAAATAACTTTTTATTATTTTGTCTTAATTTAGATTAAATATAACGTATAATTATAAGTTTTTTATTAAATTTTATTAGTTACTTTTGTTAATATAATTACATATAAAAAAGGAGCAATTATGAGTATAATTACAAAAATAGAACAACAAAAAAGAAATGATGATAGAGTAAATATTTATGTAGATGATAAATTTTTTATTGCTATATTTAAAGAACTTGTTTATACATTTAATTTAAAAAAAGGAAATGAAGTAAATGAAGAGGAATTAAAATCCATTTTAGATGATGAGATGTATATAAAAGCTAAAAATAAAGCATTAAATATTTTGTCTCGTGCTGACCAGTCTGAAAAAAAAATGAAAGAAAAACTATCAGCAGATTTTGAAGAGGATACAATTGATAGAGTTATAGATTTTCTTAAAAATTATAATCTGGTAAATGACAATATATTGGCTCAGAAAATAGTTAATACCAATGTTAATTTAAACAAATGTGGCAAAAACAGAATTAAACAAAATTTATATAATAAAGGTATTGAAAGAAGTGCAATTGATGAAGCAGTATCAGAATTAGACAAAGATACTGAATTTGAAAATGCCATGTATCTAGCAAAAAAAAGATATGAAAGGGTAAAAAAAGAAGATAAAAAGAAAATATATCAAAAAATTTCTCAACATCTTTCCTATAAAGGCTTTGATTATGATATTATTAAAAGAGTTTTAAATAAACTTTTAAATTTTGATGAATCTGATATATAAGTATATTTTTAAATATACTAAGGAGGTAAATTATGAAACTAATTATTGGTGGTTTAAGCTTTTTATTAGGATTATATAATATATATCAATTATATAGAGAAGATAGTATGAGATAAGTATTATTTTATTAAAATATAATACTTATTATGGAGGGAAAATCAAATGAAAAGTCAAGAAAGATTTAAAATTTTAGACGTTGATGTTTATCTACAACCATTTGAGTCTGACATAAAAAAAAGGATGAAACACTATGAAGATGTAAAAGCAAAAATATTAACTAGCTGTGAAGATTTTAATTCTTTTGCAAATGGTCATCTTTATTATGGATTCCATCAAACAAATGATGGATGGTTTTATAGAGAGTGGGCTCCAAATGCAGATAGTTTATCATTAATTGGTGACTTTAATAATTGGAATAGAAAATCCCATCCTCTAAAAAAAATAGATTCTGGTAATTGGGAAATTTTTATACCTGATAAAAACAGCTTACCTCATAAATCTGAGGTAAAGGTACAAGTCACTACAAATGGGGAAACATTTGACCGCATACCATTATACATAAAGAGGGTAATCCAAAAGGATTCTGGTAGCTTTAATGGGCAGATATGGCAACCAAAAACTCCATTTAATTGGACTGATAATGAATTTGATTTAAAAAACATAACTTTCCCTTTAATCTACGAATGTCATATAGGTATGGCTACTGAAAAAGAATCTATTGGAACTTATAATGAATTTACTGAAAATATACTTCCTAGGATAAAGAAAGCTGGATACAATACTATTCAACTTATGGCTATCATGGAACATCCATATTATGCTTCTTTTGGATACCAAGTTTCAAACTTTTATGCAATTTCATCTAGATTTGGTACTCCTGAAGACTTAAAAAACCTTATAAATACAGCTCATTCAATGGGAATTGCTGTTTTATTAGACTTAGTTCACTCTCATGCTGTAAAAAATACTTTAGAGGGAATAAATGAATTTGATGGAAGTGAACATCAATTTTTCCATTCAGGTTCAAAAGGTAATCACCCTGCTTGGGGAACAAAACTCTTTAACTATGGTAAGCCTGAGGTAATTCATTTTTTACTTTCAAATATAAAATTTTGGCTAAATGAGTATCATTTTGATGGTTTTAGATTTGATGGCGTAACCTCAATGCTATATCATAACCACGGTCTTGGAGTTTCATTTGACAGTTATAAAAAGTATTTCAGTGCAAACACGGATATGGAAGCTATAACATATCTTCAATTTGCAAATGAATTAATAAAAGAAATCAAACCTAATTCAATAAGCATTGCAGAAGATATGAGTGGAATGCCTGGAATGTGTATACCTATAAGAGATGGTGGAATTGGCTTTGACTATAGATTAGCAATGGGAGTACCTGATTTTTGGATAAAAACTATCTCAAAATCTTCTGATGAAAATTGGGATTTAGGCAAAATGTGGTACGAGCTTACTACTAGACGTCCTGGTGAAAAAAACATTGGATATTGTGAATCTCATGACCAAGCATTAGTTGGTGATAAGACAATTATATTTCGGTTAGCAGATAAAGAAATGTATTGGAATATGGAAATAAACTCAAATAATCATATTATTGATAGAGCCATGTCTCTAAACAAATTAATTAAATTAGCAACATTTTCTCTAGCTGGTGAAGGATACCTAAATTTTATGGGAAATGAATTTGGACACCCTGAGTGGATTGACTTTCCACGTGAAGGAAACAATTGGAGTTATAAATATGCTAGAAGACAATGGAGTCTTTCAGAAAATGATAACTTAAAATATAAACAACTATTGAACTTTGATAAATCTATGCTTGAACTTACAAAATACAGTGATATTTTTGCACAGAATAGTTATGAACTTATACATATAGATAATGATAAAAAACTTTTAGTATACAGTAAGGGTAAATATTTATTTATATTTAATTTCCATCCTAATCTGATGCAATCAGTAGACATATCAAAATTCCAAGACAAAAAATACAAGACAGTATTAAGTACTGATATGATAGAGTTTGGAGGAAAAACAAGACCAGAAAACTTAATAGACTACGATATCTATTTTACTTCTACTCCTCCATCTTCTAAAATACCTATTGCATCTCTCACAGCAATAGTACTTTTAAATAATATTATCTAGATATAAATAACTACTAAAAGCCAAATAACAATTTTGATTTTAATACAAAATGTTATTTGGCTGATTTATTTTCTTGCTAATTAATTATTTTTTATATCTGACATTATAACTTCCAACTTTTAATTTGTGGAATTATATTCATCTTAACAGTCTGTGCCTTTAGAGCATTTCTAAATTTTTCAGTAGATGTATTTTTAAACATTTTACTAGAAGCACTTTTAAGATTTTCTATAGAATCCCAGTGTTGTATCATAATCCATTTTTGAGTTTTTTCATCATATAAAAGCTCAGTATCAATAAAGCCCGATTGAACAGAGTGAAAATTTATTTCTAAATCATTTACAATCTCTACAAATGCATCTTTTGATAAATTCTCTTCCACATTAAATTCTACTATTTCTGTAATAATTTTCATATACAAACCCTCCTATTTATCTTTCTTACATCATAACAAGAAGTAAATTAAAGGTATTGTAAAAAATCGACAATATAATTATAAATAGTTGTACGTTGTGTTTTCTTTAATAGTTTTATTCTCTTTAATAAATTTAATTGGCGATACTCCTGAAAACTGTTTAAATTCTTTAATAAAATGAGCTTGGTCATAATATTCATTTTCATAAATTAAGTCAAGAAAGTTATTATTTTTAGAGCTATAAATAAGCTGATTACTTACCATTTTAAATCTATATATTTTCCTTAGTATTTTAGGTGTATACCCAGTATATTTTAAACAAGCTCTTTCTAAAGTTTTAATATTTATGTTCATCTCATCACAAAACAATTTTATAGTGCTATATTGATTATTGTATATAAATAAATCTAGGAGATTTATCATCTTATTTATAACCAAATTTTCATCTAATACAGATACTAATATTTTTTCTAAATGTAAAACTATATCTTCTATTGATAATATTTGATTTAATGTACTTTCCAATTTCCCAACAAAACCTTTTGATACTTGTTTTAAGTCAACAAGTTGACCCTTAAACTCTGAAATTGGTATCTTTAAAAATGGATAGAGCCCAAATGGATAAAAAGAAATACCCATCACACGTATATTTCCACGTTGAATAACAAATCCATGCTTATCTCTTATTCCATTAAAATGTATATTACTTGCATTATAATTTTGATTTTCAATCTTATATTCCATAACATCAGAAAGATTAATGATAATATCTATACTATCTGTAGGTAATAACTTATTATTTAGCAATATATTTGATTTTGTTTCAAGGTACCAAATAAACTTTACCCAGGGTTTTAAACGAACATTTCTAACTGCATACCTTGTAACTGATAACATTGTAATTAACCTCTATCCTAAATTTTTTTATCATTATATACTTTATCTTTATATTATACAATATAATTTATCCTATCAAAAACTTAATCTATTCCATATCTATCTTATACATTTTTTTAATGCTTTAGAAATAGGAAGTGCTATTATAAGACCTATTAACACCTGCATTAAATTGCCTGGTATTGAAGTAAGTGGAATTATAAAATTACCATAAAGTATAACCTCTGTTACATAATATCCAAACAACATCCAAATTGATGAAACTACTACTCCTATTACATTAATCAAAAAATTTTCTCCATTCTTGCCATTTGCCCATACAATCTTTCCAAGTAAATACCCCATAATACCTCTAACTATAAATGTAAATGGAGCCCATAGAGTCCACCCAGATATCAAATCAAAAAGAGCCATCCCAATAGCACCTGATAACGCACCTTTTTTACTTCCAAATACTATTGCTGATATAAATAACATTGCTGTTCCTAAATGTACAAGACCTCCATTTATAGATATTGGCAATCTTATATTTATAAACTTGGTTGCAACAAATACTAACGCTATTAATAGTGAAGTTTCTACCAAATCTTTTGTTGTAAATTTCTGTTTAGCTGTAGCTTCCATGCCACATCCTCCTTTTATATTGTGACTAAAAATAATATTTATTAAATAAATCTACTAAACTTCCATTTGTATTAAATTCTAATGCTTTTAAACTTTTATCCAATACATTTAATATGTGAACTATTTTATCAAGACTAGCATTTTCCCCCATATGACCTATTCTCAAAATAGCATCCATATATTGATTTAATGATGTTGCAACAAGTGTATTGTAATTTTTAAGCATATAATCAGTAAGTTTTAATGCTCCTATACTTTCAGGTATTTTTATTGCTGTCACTGTATTAGAATATCCTTCTTCTAAAAACAATTCTAAACCATATTCTTCAACAGCTTGTCTTACACTAGAAGCTATTTTCTCATGTCTACTTAATACCTTTTCCACACCCTCTTCTAGTATATTGTCTAAGGCTCTATCAAGACCCATTATGTCACTTATTGGCATTGTATAAGGGAAATATTTTTTTTCGTAATATCCTTCCCATATACTTAAATTACAATAAAAACCTACTATGTCTGTTTTTCTATTTTTTATACAATTTTTTGCATCTTGACTTATACCAACTATAGTAAGACCCGCAGGTGCAGAAATAGCTTTTTGAGAACCGCCTAATATTACATCTATTTTAGATTCATCTACATTTAACCTTTCACCCACCATACCTGCCACAGAATCCACTACAGTTAAGATTCCATATTCCTTCAATAGCGGACATATCTCACTTACATCATTTAATACACCTGTTGGAGTATCACAATGAACCACTGTTGCATATTTAAAGTTATTATCCTTTTCTAAAAACTTTCTTAACTCATCAACATCTATACTTTTTGTATATTGACTTGAAAAAAGCACATACTCTCCACCATACATTTTTACAAAGTCTTTAAATCCTTCTCCATATATACCATTGTCAATTACAAGAACTCTATCACCCTTCTCTGTCAGTGAAGCACAAGCTGCTTCAAGTCCCAATATTCCTTCACCACTTAATATGTAAATATCATTCTTTGTACCAACTATATTTCCAAACTTTTCACATGTCTTCTTATAAAACTCAACAAAATCAACATCTATATCTGGGTTAGTTGTTTTCTCTGCTCTTATTAGCCTTACATTTTCTCTAGTTTCTGTTGGTCCTGGTGCATAATTAATTTTATTATTCATATATATCAGCTCCTTTTTATTTTCTATACGATTATTATACAAAATTTTCATTTTTCATGGTACAATTTTATATTTTTTTAGAATTGTACCAATACATTTTTTTCTGATAACAATCTTCTGAACATTAAACACACTATCACTTACAACTTAAATTGATAAGTTATATTAATAAGAATTTTATAACAGTAAAAACAACAAAATACAGGACATATGAACATTTAAGCCACTTGCCCTGTATTTGTATATTATTAACCTATTTAACTCTATTTTTATATCTTCTATAATCCTGTTTAAAAATTAAATATAGCTTTTTATATATTTTTATTCACTATATCTTACTCTATCAATAAGAGATTCTTTGTTAAAGCTTCTTCCTATTAAATAAGTTGTTATAAATTGAGCTATAAGGATAAATACAACCATAAATAAAATTGGTACTATTGGTAATGCATATGTTGCATAAGATAATCCAGTTTTTCTTAAAAATACAACTGCAATGTATCCTAATATACCTCCAAAGACAATACTTCCTATCATCATTCTAGAAGTATAATATATAGCTTCTGAATTAAGCATTTTTACTAATTGTCTATTAGTAAGTCCAATTGCTTGAAGCATACCAAGTTCTTTTTTTCTAGTAACTATACTAGTTATCATTGTATTTACAAGATTCATAAATCCAATAACACCTATTATACCAGTTAAAGTATAGCCCATTATTTTTATAAATGAAATCATCATCTTATTTGATTCTATTCTACTATCTAAAAAATCCGCTTCTAAATATCCATTAGATTTAGCAATTTTCTTTATAGCATCTTTAACTTCTTGATATTTTCCTTCTTCAGTATATATTCCAATGGTACTTGTTGTATCATATTTCAAAGTTCTATCTATAAAATCTTTTCCTATACCAAAACTTGGAGTTCCCATAGCTATTGCTTGAACTTTAAATTCTTTTTTTATCTCTTTATCTCCATCATATAGAGTTAATTTTATTTTATCTCCAGCCTTTACACCCATTTCTTTTGCTGTATCAAGGTGAGTAATGACTATTTCGTTTCCTGTTTGTAACCCTTCAAAATTTATTTTTCCATCTATTAGGTTTTTATTTAAATCCTTCACATCATTTTCATTTATGCTCTGTAAAAGGTCATGTTTAAACTCAACATTATAATCCTCCATCCCAATTTTTACAGAATTTCCTAATTCAGTTTTTTTGACTCCTTCTATACTCTTTACTTGGTTTAAAAAGTCTTTACCTAATGGATTATTCATTTGTAGAATATTCAAATTACTTTCAGGATTCTTGTCGCTATCCATTTCATATCCAGTAAATCTAACTTCTATATCATAAGGAAAATGCTCTCTAGCCATCTTCTCAGCATTAAAACTTTCTAAAGCAGTAGATACTGTTATAAATATAGTTCCACTTAACATAAGAGATGTCAGTGTCATATAAGTACGCTTTTTATTTCTTTCTAAATTTGCTTTTGATAAATTCTTTAAATTTATATTTTTATGTCCTTTTCTATCATTTTTACCACTTATTTCATTTCCAGTATATCTTACTGCATCAACTATAGATACCTTTGAAGCTACTTTCATTGGTTTCAAAAGTGATAAAACAACAGATATAAAACTTATTACCACAACCAATAATAGCACTGGTAATTGTGATGATTTTACATCTACATCCATAAATGATTTTATTATAATATTTGCAAGTGCATAACCTAAAATTGTTCCTACTGGTATTGCTATTCCTGCTAATATAAAGCCTTCCTTAAACACTATTGCTTTTACTTGTTTTTTAGTTGCACCAATTGCTCTAAGTTTTCCAAACTCTTGTACTTTAGTAACTATTGAGATGTAGAATATATTGTATATTACCAATATACTAGACAATACAATTACTAAGCCTATAAGAACTCCTCCTATCATTGTTTCACTATCTGGTTTTAAAGCATTTATATAATTTTCATTTACAAGTATATTATTAGTATCTAATCCTATATCATTTGCAATCTTATTTAATTTTTCTTTTGCCTGTTCTATAGATAAATCACTCTTATCTTTTAATTTAACATATATATTGAAATCTTCTTGTGACATATCTCTAGTATTTTTCATATATGTTTCTGATATAATAGCAGAATAATTCTTTCCTGCTTCATATATTTCACTAGTTTCTAAGATTCCAGTTATTATAAATTCTTTTTCTATTCTTTTGTCGCTTTTATAATCATCATAAGGTACTTTTATTTTTTCACCTAATTTTTGACCATGACCTAATGCTTTTAAAGCTCCACTATCTAGTACTATTTCATTTTCTTTTGTTGGTAATTTTCCTTTTATAAATTCAAAATTATTTAATTTTAAACCCTCTTCATTCATATATGATAATGAAATGGTTGTATCATCTTCTAGCTTCTCAACACCCACTCCATTCATTTTTCCAGCTAGTTCAATATCTGCATGATTACTTAATATTTCAGCTTGTTTTTCATTTACATTTGCTAATACTCCTTGATAATTGCCTGAATACTTTATTGTATTTTCCTTTTGATATTCTCTTGTATCGACAATATAAATACCTATAGATGAAAGCATCAATGTTGAAAGTATTATAGTTATTATTATTAATATACTTTTTGATTTATTTTGTTTTACATTACTTTTTGCTATTTTAGTAGTATTAATCATTTTTGTCACCAACCTTTGACACCTTACCATCCTCTATAAATATAACTCTATCAGCCATTTGAGCTATACTATCATCATGAGTTATCATAACCAAAGTTTGACTATATTTCTTAGACATAGACTTTAGTATACTCATAACTTCATCTGATGTTTTGGAATCCAAGTTTCCAGTTGGCTCATCAGCAAGTATTATGGCTGGTCTTGTTGCCAAAGCTCTTGCTATTGCTACTCTTTGTTGTTGACCTCCTGATAATGTATTTGGTAAAACATCGTGTTTATTTTCAAGCCCCAAAGATTTTAAAAGGTCTTTTATAAATTGTTCATCCACAGTTCTACCATCTAGACCGATTGGTAATACTACATTTTCCCATACATTAAGAGATGGAATTAGATTGTAGCTTTGAAATATAAAGCCTATTTTTCTTCTTCTAAATACAGCAAGTTCTTCTTCTTTCAATGTAAATATGTTTTTATTATCAATGTATACCTTGCCAGATGTAGGTATATCGAGACCACCTATCATATGTAACAATGTACTTTTTCCAGAACCAGATTTACCTATTATAGCTACAAATTCACCTTCATTTATTTCTAAATTTACATCATCTAAAGCTTTTACTAAACTTTCTCCTTCTCCATAATGTTTTGATAAACTTTCAGTATATAGTATTTTCATAAAATTATCCCCTCACTCTAAGTTATGTTGCTCCTTAATCATCTACTTCTAATTTGTGGAGCTGTTTATACTTATATAATATATGTAGAGGATTACATTCTCCTTTCAGTAAACATTACATAGTTGTAAGAAACAAAGAAAACTTACTTCCTTTTCCTAGATTAGAAGATACCATGATATTACCACCTTGTTCTTCCAAAATTTTTCTACTTAAATACAATCCTACACCACTACCTTCTATAGATTCAATTTCTTCATCTGTTCCTCTATAAAAACGTTTAAATATGTTATTAAATTCATTTTTTGCAATTCCTTTACCATTATCCTCTATTATGATTTTAAAATAGTTTACAGTCTCTTCTATGGATATATTTACTTCTCCATTTCTTTCTGTATACTTAACAGCATTGTCTAATACATTAAAAATACTTTCCTCAGTCCATTTTTTATCGTGAGGTATAATTCTACTATTAAATTCATTTATTTTTAATGTTATATTTTTAATTCTCGCTTTAGGAGTTATACTTTCTATAGCATTTAAAATAGTACTTTTTATGTCATTATCTTCTTTTTTTATGCTTATCATACTAATCTCTAGTCTTGATATGTTAACTAAAGAATTTATTAAATTTTCCAATTTATTTATAGAATTTTTATTAGTTAATAAAAACTCATGTGCTTCATCTTCGTCTAAGTCTTCTTCTATAAGTAATGTATTATATAATTTTAATGATGCTAAGGGAGTTTTTAATTGATGAGAAATGTCTGTTACTAATGATTTTACACTTTCCTTTTCTTTTTCTAATTTAATAAATTTTATCTTTAAACTTCTATTTAACTCATACAGGCAATTGTTAATCTTACTAAATGTACCCTCTTTAAAATACTCATTATATTCTACCAAATAACCAGAATTATCTAACTTGCTACCTTCTTTTAAATAATTTTCTTGTGCCATTTGCTCCACTATAAAATAAATCTTGCTTAATCTTTTGTTTATGTATCTTATAAAATAATATATTATTCCTGTAACGGCTATAAACATTATTAAAAAAACAAAAATTGATTCTTTAAAAAAAGATTTTAAATATATGCCAAAGTTTTTATCATTTGACATTTTATTTTCTAGCCCATATCCAAATTTTTCAAGTGCTTTTTCTCCAACCTCTGCATTACTATAGTCAAAATTATAAATAGACTTTACTATATCTACCTCATCATCTGGATATTTTTCAATCAACATACCTGCCATACTTTGAGTATTTTTTATTTGATGTTCATATAAAACATATAGTCTATTATATTCAAAAAATATAAATGCAAGTGTTACCACAAGCATGGATAAAATAGAATATATAACAGCCTTTTTCATTATATAGTCCTCTTTAATACTAAAATTTTCTTTGGTATTTATATCTTTTAACATTTTTTTATACTCCTTTCACCCCATATATATCCAACTCCTCTTACTGTTTTTATATACTTAGGTTCAGAAGGATTCTTTTCTACTTTTTGTCTAAGTCTTCTTATATTTACTGCAACTGTATTATCATCTACAAAATTACCACTACTATCCCATAAAGATTCTAATAGTTGTTCTTTGGTCAAAGCTTGCATTGAATTTTCCATCAAATATCTTAATAGTTTAGTCTCTGTTTTACTTAAAATTATTTCTTCTTCCTTGTCATCATTTTTTATAATCAGTTTATTTTCTATATAATAAAAAAACAAATCATCACAAACCAGTAAAGTGTAATTTTTTACTGTATTTACCCTTTTCATAAATGCATTTACTTTTGAGATTAATACCATCAAACTAAATGGCTTTGTAATATAATCATCTGCACCTAAATCATAACCTGTAACAATATCCACTTCTTCATCAAGTGCTGTAAGCATTATTATATAAACATCACTTTTCTTTCTAATCTCCTCACAAAAATCAAACCCACTTCCATCTGGTAAACCTATATCAGAAATAATTAAATTTATATCCTCTTTAAAAAAAATACCTCTTGCCTCTTCTATACTAAATGTATTAAAAACATTGTATCCCTCTTTTTTTAATTTAAAGCTAATCCCTCTATTTAAAGATTTATCATCTTCTAAAAGTAATATATTATTCATGTTTTTCTCCTCCATTATTATGTATACTAGCTAAATTATATCATACTAACTAAGCCATTTTATTTGACAATTTATAAATATTTTTTAATCATCAAGAAGATTTTACACACTTAGATAATAAAATAAACATACCAATAATAAGTTAATAATATATTTGTTTTTAATCAAGGGTACAATTATTGATTCGATATTACTATAAATAAAAAACAAAGGCAATCCAGTATTTAAACATCCAATTACCTTTGCTTAGGTTTGTATTTTATATAATAATTAATACCTATTTATCAATAAATAATTATTAATTCTATTTTATTATTGATTTTATTACTAATTTCATTTTACTTTTTTATTTTTTAAATTTATCTGATTATTATTGAATAAGTAAATTAAAACACTCGAAGCTACAAATATAAACATACTATCTTTGATACCTAAATCGCCTGTTTTAGGAGATTTCTCTTTAATTTCTGCTTTAGATGCTTTTATATTAGAACTTTCTCTAGCTTTCATTTTATCTAAATTTTTACGTTTATTCTCATTTGAGTTTTTAGTATCCTCATTATTTGCACTGTCTTCGCTATCATTTAAATTATCTTCATCACCATTTAATACTAAGTTACTCTCATTACTTTTAATTATCAATTCTTCCTTAGTTTTAATGCTAATTCTTCCATCTACACTCTTGCAGATTTCTTTTTTATACTCTATATACTCAATTACTGCGCTTTCTAAACTTCCAAAATCTTCTAACATTGGTTCTTTTGATAAGCAAGGAAATTCATCTCCACCTAGTGCTATATAATCATTGGTTGCAACTGTATACTCTTTATTCATGTCAAGTGATTTTCCATCTTTCATAATACCAGTTATTTTTTCTCCTTCTTTCTGCTTTGGGTCAAAATAGTATGAGATTCCACCCACTTGTAAAAAGGCTGAATTTTTTTCTGGATACAGTTTTACTCCATGTTCTAAAACACTTTTTATTTGTTCTCCTGTAAGTTTTTTAGTAACTATAGTATTGCTAAAAGGGAATACATCTGCAATACTTCCTATTGTTATATCCCCTTTTTCAATTGTATCTCTTATATTCCCCCCATTAAATAGCGAAATATCTGCTTTAGTTTTATCTAATAAGATATCACCTATTAAATTTCCTAGATTCGTTTCTTTTGTCCTTACATTTTCATATGAGCCATCTAGAGTATTTTTTGTTACTCCTATCACTTTATCTAAAACTTGTTCCTGCTGTTTCTTTATTTCACCAATCTTTTCACTTATGTTAGAATCAAGCTTATACTCTAATGCTTCTTCTTTTTCAATTAATCTTGCTGATTTATTTTCTATTTTTATATGTTCTGTATCATTAGTATCCAATGTTAACTTTACTTCACCAATATGTTCTAGATATTGCCCTGTGCTTACAATCAGTGTATCACCAACCTGTTTACCATTTTCAAACTTAGTGTGGCTATGACCATCAATAATTAAATCAATACCATTAACTTTATTTGCTATATCTATACTATTTGGCTTACTTAAACTATTAGTTCCAATATGTGATATTGCAACTATTACATCAGCACCTTTTCTTTTTAATTCATTTACTTGCTCTTTTGCACTTTCTATAGGATTTCTAAACTCTAATCCTTCTACATTTTTAGAGCCTGTCTTACTTTTTGTTTCTTGGGTTGTAAGCCCAAAAAATCCTATTTTTATACCATATATTTCTTTTATATCATTACTGTCAAATATGTTCTTATCATCTTCAAATATATTTGATGCTAAAAATTTTAAAGTTTTATCTCCTGAATTAGCAATTTTAGATAGCTCTAATAATCTATCCTTTCCATAATTGAAGTCATGATTTCCTGGAGTAATATAGTCATATCCAACACTTTTAATTAATTTAATTGCATCTTCACCTTTATTCATATTTACTATTGGTAACCCATGTAAGCAATCTCCTGCATCTACTAAAATTGAATTTGGAGTTTCCTTTTTTAATGTAGCTAGATTACCTATTTGTATATATTCATCACCTTCAGCATATCTTCCATGTATGTCATTAGTGTGAAAAATGGTTATTTCTTTAGATGAGTTTTCTATTTTGTGCTTAAAGTTATTTAATTGTTCTACACTTTTATAACTTTCTTCAAAACTCTCTAGTCCATAAGAAATAAAACTCTGGCCTGTTGTAATTAGAATTATAATTACTAAAATTAAATATCTTCTAATTTTCAATATAAGTTATCCTCCTAAAATTAGTTTCAGCTTTAAAATAAGACTCTTATTTTAAGATAAAGCTTTTTAGATAAATATTAGAATATATGAAGTTAATCATTTCGATTTTAATATTTATCTATCAATTTAATTTTGTCCATATCCAACAAGTTTTAATCTAGTTACATTTTTTCACACTTATATTTTCATTTATTTTATATGTATTTTTTAGAACCTTTTTAGCTGGTCTCTTTTAAAAGTCCATTGAGGAACTGTTAAATCCCCCTCAAAATTCAAGTTATACCAAGGACTTAAATTTGGTTGTTTACGATTAATAAGAAGCTGAGTTTGTTGAGCAGGCATATAACTTTGAGCTATCATAAAGACCTTTTCTCCGGTTTTTTCATTTTCTGCCATATCCATAATTATACTTGCATGTCCTGGACTGCCTCCAACTATAAAAACATCCCCTATTTTCATATCATCAAGTTGCACAGGTTTTAATTCTTTTTCAAGTGATAAAGTGCCTGAATAAGCAAATACTATATCCATAAATTTTCTAAAACTATCATATGATGTTGAATATTCACTTGCTTTATACCAACTTGAACCACTATCTTTTACTGAAATCCTATATCCTTCTGCCCATTTTGAATACTTAGCCTTAAAACCATCCACAAAGTCAAAGCTTATTTCATCATATCTCTTATTCTGATACAGGTATTCTGCTCTCATAAGCATAATTGCATCTGCACATTGATGCAAATCTCTATCACCAATATTGACATCGAATACACTATCATAGATACCTTTTGATTCCTTAGTTCTACCATCGTAATACTTAACTTTCTCACCATAATTTTTCAACTTAGTATTCCTCAAAAAACTTTCGAAGCTACCTTTTTCTACATCAACCCTTTTAAATCCTTTTGGTGGCTCATACCTATCTTTTAATATATTTTCATCTTTATGTACTACGATAGATTGCTCTTCTTTTTTAGAATTTTGAATATGGTTAGAACCTTCAACTGTTTTTTTACTTTCCCCATTACTGCATCCAACTAAAGTCAACATCATCAATGATAAAATAGTAATTTTCTTTGACAGTTTCATTAGATTTACCTCCTATAAATTTTTCAAAAATAAATGCAAAGTTACACTTATAGAGTTCTTGTATACTATTATACAAAATTTCTATTTACTAATATTTCTTGACTCAAATGCACATTTATTGTTGTATTTAATGTTAAAATAATTATAATAGGATATCATAATAAAAACAAACAACAGATTTGTGTTAATTTTAGAAAGGGGAAAAAATGATAGATTTAACTTTACTTGGATGTGGTGGAAATGTACCCATGCCACATAGATTTTTGTCTTCTGTATTCATGAATTATAAAGGCAGAAAAATACTAATTGATTGTGGTGAAGGCACTCAAGTATCTATGAAGTTGAAAAAATGTGGCTTTAAAGATATAGACTTGATTTGTATAACACATTTACATGGTGACCATATATTTGGACTTTTAGGGCTTCTATCAACGATTGGAAATAGCGGTCGTACAAGTGATTTAACTATAGTTGGTCCTATTGGAATAATTGATTGTATTCGTTCTATGAGAAATTTAGTAGAATACATACCCTATACTTTAAAAATTATAGAAAATCCTCAAGGTAGTTTTTCTTTAGATAATGAGTATTTGAAAAACATAGAGATTTCAACAATCCATTTAGAACACTCTATAGAGTGTATAGGATACAGTTTTAATTTTAAACGAAATCCTAAATTTGATATAAATAAAGCAACTCAAAATAAAGTTCCTAAAACAATATGGAAAAATCTTCAGGATGGTCAAAGTGTAGTTTTAAATTCAAAAAAATACACTCCAGACATGGTTTTAGGAGAACCAAGAAAAGGAGTTAAAGTAAGTCTTACAACAGATACAAGACCTATAGACTCAATACCTAACTTTATAAAAGATAGCGATTTATTTATATGTGAAGCTATGTATGGTGATGATTTAGATATTTCAAAAGCTGTCAAAAATAAGCATATGACTTTTAGAGAAGCTGCAAACCTTGCAAAACTAGGAAATGTTAAGCAACTTTTATTGACACACTTTAGCCCATCATTAGATATGCCTAACATGTACTTAGAAAATGCTACTAATGTTTTTGAAAATACGATTATTGGTGAAGATAGACTTAGCTTACACTTAAATTTTGATGAATAATTAATTTTACAGCTTTAGTAAAAATTATACTTAATAAAAATTTAGGAATGAACTTACCTTAGATAAAATTATTTTAGGGTAAACTCATTCCTTTAATATTTATTACTGTTATTTAATTTATTACTGTTATTTAATTTATTAATAGTTACTTAATTATTAATAGTTATTTAGATAAAATTATTTAGATACATTTCCAGCTACATTTAATACATCCCAGGTTCTTGCAAATGGTGGAGCATAACATAAATCTAACATCCCAAGTTGACTTGTGGTCATTTTTCCAAAGATAGCAGCTGCCAACACATTAGTTCTTTGAACAGCATCTTTAAAACCAGCTACTTGTCCACCTAAAATAACTTTTGTCTCTGCATCGTAAATAAGTTTTACATATATTTTATTTCTTCCAGGATAATAGTGAGTTTGATTATAATCAGAAATAAATTTGGATTTGAAGTTTAATCCCAAATCACTAGCTTGTTTCTCTGTAATTCCAGTTGAGGCAGCCTCCATATCCATAACCTTTATACAACTTGAGGATAGAGAACCTTGATAAGAGACTTCTTTACCTGCTAAGTTTTCTCCTACTATCCTACCTAATTTATTTGCTCCAGTTGCTAAAGGTATATATGCATTTTCATTACTCACTATATTCTTTATAGTTGCACAATCACCAGCAGAATATATATCTTCAACAGAAGTCCTGCCATATTCATCAACTACTATAGCTCCATTTTTTAATGTTTTTATATTTGTATTTTGTAAAAATTCCGTGTTAGGTTTTACACCAGTAGCAATTATCACAACATCTGTATCTATTGTGCCTTTATTTGTTATTACTTTTTCCACTTTATCTTTTCCAGACAATTCTACAACTATCTCATCCAAATGCAATTTTACATCGTGATTTCTTATTTCATCCTCTAAGACATCTGTAATTTCCTTATCAAATACTTGTGGTAATATTCTCTCTTCCAATTGAACTACATGTACATCTTTACCTAATTTTTTGCATGCTTCAACTGCTTCTAATCCTATAAATCCAGCACCTATTATTGTTACTTTTTTTATTTCTTTTCCACTTAATAATTTTTTTAGATATTCTCCATCATATAGGCTTTTTAGTGTAGAAACATTTTTTAAATCTATATTTTTTATAGGAGGCAGAATGCTTCTTGCCCCAGTTGCTATCATCAATTTATCATAGTAATCTTCGTATATCTCATCTGTTTTTACATTTTTTATTTTTATTTTCTTAGACTTAGTATCAACTGCAACAACCTCTCTAAATATATTTAAATCAATGCCCGATTCTCTAAGTTTTTCAGGTGTTCTTGCCAATAAATCATTAGCATCATCAAAAAAACCACCTACAAAATATGGCAACCCACAAGCTCCAAAAGACACTATTTCAGTTTTTTCATAAACTACAACCTCGTATTCAGGTTTAATTCTTTTTAATTTCGCTGCAGCACTCATACCAGCTGCAACACCACCAATTATTATTACTCTCATTTTATCTCTCCTTAGACGTCTAATTAATTTCTCTACTTAGTTTAAACTTTTCATTTAATATCTATTCTATGTATATATTTTCATGATAACTTTAGTTATTTTTTTAACATCTTTTTATTTGAAATCAAATTTTATAAAAGTTGTTCTTACATCCATTAATCTAATTCAAAGTCTTTAAACATATATTATACCCCCTTTTCATCTATTTAATCATATTTTGATAAATTAAATTATTTTATTCTATCTCGGTAAATTGTGATATAATATTGACATTTTTTTAATATATTGATATCATTTAAGCTTAGAAAAATTTATTTTTAGACAAAGGAGAAAAAATATTGGAAAACTCATTCTTATCACAATTTCTTATGATTACAGATTTTAAAACGATTTTTTTCATATTATTACTTATAGGTATATTTTTTATTGTTAGACAATTTGAAAAGAAAAAAATCAAATTTTCATTGAGAACAATATATGCTACAATAATTGGTCTTATATTGGGAATTATTATTCAAGCTTTTGCTGGTTTTCCTACTGATACAACTCAAATTACTTGGTTACAAGAAGTAAGCAAATGGTATAGTTTATTTGGTTCTGGATTTATGGACTTATTAAAAATGTTAGTAATACCTTTAGTTTTCTTATCAATTATAAAAGTAATTATTAACATGAAAGATAATAACCTTGGAACTTTGACATTTAAATCTTTAGGAATGCTCCTTATTACTACGGCTATAGCAGCAATTGTTGGAATTGTTGTTGCAAACACGATGAGATTAGGAGTAGGAGCTGATTTATCCAGTTTAGGTGGAAATCAAGAGCTTAAGGAAATAAACTCTCTTGTAGATACTTTAAGAGGATTATTACCATCAAATCCTGTAATGGCTATGGCAAATGGAAATATTGTAGCTACAATAATATTTGCTACATTTATAGGTACCTCAGTAAAGAGACTAAGTAAAAAACATTTTGAAACTATAAATCCATTTATAGATTTTATAGAAGCATCTTACAAGATAATTGTTAGTGTATCTATGACTGTTATCAAATTTATGCCTTATGCTGTAGTTGCACTACTTGCTAATACAATAACTTCACAAGGTATTAGTTCAATAATTTCTGTTTTATATTTTATATTAGCTCTTTATATATCAGTTGCAATATTATTTGTTATACATTTAATTTTTATAACTTTAAATGGTCTAAATCCTATTACTTATATAAAAAATTCAACTGAAGCTCTACTTCTAGCATTTACTTCACGTTCTAGTTTGGGAACATTACCTGTTACGATAGAAAGTTTAGTACAAAATCACGGAGTTGATGAGGGTGTATCAAGCTTTACAGCAAGTTTAGGTGCAAACATGGGTATGAATGGTTGTGCTGGCATATATCCTGCTTTAATGGCTGTTACTCTTGCTAATATGGCTGGAGTAAATATGGATATCAGTTTTTATGTTATGCTGTTAATTGTTATAACAATTAGTTCACTTGGAATAGCAGGTCTTCCAGGAACTGCTACAATAGCTGTTTCAGTTGTTATTTCTGGAGTAGGTCTTGGCTCTTATTTCCCACTAGTTGGTGGAATACTTGCAATAGACCCTATACTAGATATGGGACGTACAATGATAAATGTCAATGGTGCTATGGTATCTTCAATTACTGTAGGTAAGTCACTTGGAAAAGTTGATAAAGAAGTATTCAATAAGAAAAACATTTCTTAAAAAATATTATAAAAATAAATGGCTAACATAGTACAAAGTTAGCCATTTATTTTTTATTTTATTTACAAAATGGAAAAAATTCTTTTGTAAGGTTTTGAGGATATACAGATATAAAAACAAAGTCATAATCTTGAGACTTTGCATATTCTAATATATCTCCATCATAGTATCTAGGGTCTATCATATCCATAGTTGAACAAACAGAAGAAAAGAATGCTGCTGTTGGTACAATTAATGAGTCCTTAACAAATAACACTTTTAATCCTTCTGGATTTTCTATATTTTTAATTTTAACTAGTGGACGATTCCCCAATAAGTATGTAAAATATTTATCTGATTGTCCATCCATTAAATTAAGGTCAGCATTAAAAGGGTATGATAATATCAAACTCTCTTCAAACCTTCCTTTTAATTCAAATTTTTGAGATTTAGAATCTGTATAGTATGTATAATTCGTCTTAAATTTAGGATAAATTAGTGTAAAATCATCTATTCCACCATATAAAATTCCTGTCTTCCTTCCCATAGAACCAAGAAATGACCTAGGATATACAATCGAATTATAGTTTTCTTTATCTCTATAATAATAATTTTCATCTAATTTCATGTTATATTTTTTATTAAGCTGTTCAATCAATTCTCCAAATGCCCAAAAAGAAGTCTCTACTTTCCAATGGTGGTCTGTTTTAAAGAATAACTCATCTTTTGAAATACCACTTTTTAAAATATTTTTTCTAAAATCTATATAGTCAACATTATCATTTTTTAGTTCATTTAAAAAATTATCTGCTGTCTCATTACTATAGGAATAAGGTATGCCTTTAGGAAACTGTGTTACTCCTTTTATATATTTATCTGGAGTCATTAAATAAACTAATTTAGTATTTTGTTTATCCATTTCCTTAGAGAACTTACTTACTCTGTCTGACAATAAATCAACTTGATTTGGAGATTTAGCAAAATATGTGTAATGCATTTTGCCAGAAGTATCTTTCACAACACTAAACTTTGAAAATTCATTTTTACCCATTAGTTTTTGCAAATATCCATAAGTTTCAATAAAAGTATTTTTATATATCACTTTGTCATTTACTGTATTATCAATAGACGATATAGTATCCTTTAAACTATTCTTATCATTAATTGATTTTTTTATTTCTTGTATCATATCTTTTCCAGAATAACAGATATTAGAGATAGAGAAGGTGAATAAAACAACTAAGAATATAATTGTAGTTATTAGCCTTACTTTAAAAAATCTATTCATACTTTTCCTCCTCAGCTAAAAATTAAAGTAAATAAATGGATTATAACTTCCAGTTACTAAATATGTCACAGAAATAAAGAACAATAAAATAGAACAAATTGGATAAAATAAATTAAATAATGTACTGTATTTAGCTTGTTCAACAACAAATTTATTAACTTTTTTTGCAATAGGTACACTAAAAATAAATGCAAATATAAAGAAAATCAAATATTCTTTCAAGAACATATATGTATAGTCACTCCACATAACTCCACTTGCACCAAACATAGCTTTAAAATAGTTATATGCTTCATTTAAATTTGGAGCTCTAAACAGTACCCATCCAAAGTTTACTACTAGTAAAGTATAAATATGTTTTATGAGATTATGATTTTCAATCTTTTCAAACATTATAAATCTCTCTATAATTAAAAAAACAAAATTCAAAATCCCCCAAATCACAAATGTCCATTCTGCACCATGCCATATTCCAGTAAATAACCATACTATAAACATATTTCTAATCATAATGTCTTTATTTAAAACTCTAGAACCACCAAGTGGAAAGTATATATAACTCTTAAACCACATTCCTAAAGAAATATGCCATCTTCTCCAAAACTCAGAAATTGATTTTGAAATATATGGATAATTAAAGTTTTCTTCAAATTTAAAACCAAACATAAGACCTAAACCTATGGCCATATCTGAATACGCAGAAAAGTCAAAAAATATTTGTAAAGTATAAGCTATTGAACCAAGCCAAGCCAACGATGTAGCTATTGAACCTTGACTATTCATAGTGTAAATATAATCTGCTACTATTGCCATATTATTAGAAATTAATATTTTTTTACCTAAACCAGTTATAAACCTACATGTTCCAATAGAAAATTTATTCCAAGTTTCTTTTCTGTTATGAATTTGTTCTGCAACACTTTCATATCTAACTATAGGCCCTGCTATTAATTGTGGGAAAAAAGCTATATATAATCCTACATAAAAAGGATTCTTTTGAACTTCTCCATGTCCACGATAAACATCTATAACATAAGACATTCCTTGAAAGGTAAAAAATGAAATACCTATAGGTAAAACAATGCTTGGAATCGCAAGTTCTGTATTAATAAGCGAACTAATATTTCTTAGTGCAAAAGCTAGATATTTAAATATAAATAGAACACCTATATTATATATACACATCAAAATCAAAATAATCTTTACTTTTACTTTACTTTTTCTATATCTGTCTACTATCAAACCAAATATATAATTCATTATTATAGAAGCTATCATAATAACAACAAATTTCGGCTCTCCCCAGGCATAAAAAAATAAACTAACAATAAGTAATATCATATTTTGGATTGTCCGATTAAATCTAAATAAATAATATAATACCAAAGTTATTGGTAAAAAATAAAATAAAAAAATCAAACTTGAAAATAACATGCTATACCTCCTCTCTTTACTCAGTTTTTAAGTGTTTTTTCCAATATAAGTATATCCCTAAGCATATTGCTAATAAGGATATAAATAAAATGCGAATAAAATTTACACTATTATTCATAGCATTTACTGTTTTCATATTTTGTACGGTTGGTGATTGTTTAGGTGATACTAAGGTATACGGAACACCATCTTTATCTTTTTGATTAATACTCCAAGACTGAGTCAATACTATCTTCTTTCCAACTTTAAACTTGTCATCAACATTAACTTTTAAAATAATTTCTCCAGGTTGTACTTCATTATTTAATGTTAATTTACCTTCCTGAGATATATTTACATTGTTTTGTTTTTCTACAAATGAGTACTTAATTTTTGAACTCTGTTCCAGTCCTGACACTTTATATTGACTTATACTTTGACCCAATACAGGTATTTGTACTTCTTCATCACCAATTATTTTAATATTATGCAAGGATTCAAGTTGCTCCTCTAAAAGTAAAGATACTTTTCTTATAGTAATAACATTATGTTCTTCACTAGATGGAATAAATGTGATTCCCCACCCGTTAATATCTGATAGAACATCTGAATCTAACATGACATTATTTTTATCATTTATAAAACTGCTAAAATTCACATAAATTTTTCCCTCAAACTCACCTGGTATATCTATGCATCCATCTTTTATTTTATCTGAATATATTATATTTTGATTTTCAATAAATATTTCGCTACCTTCTTTTAACTTAAAGTCAAGCGTATCCTTACTTTGTATGTTTAAATTAATTCGCTGAGGACTTTTATTCTTATTTTGAATCTCAATATAAAAATTATGGAATACATTCCAGTCATCTTTTATATTTTTATAAATATATAGATAACGTTCTTTATTATTTTTAGAACTATCTGTCTCTATTTTTATACTTGTATTTTCATGTATGATGTTAGCACTTAAATTACTTTCCACCTTTTTAAAAGATAAATCTAAATTTTTATTACTTATTCCTGAACTTGTAAAAGTACTGTTTATAAAAAAAATAAACACTAAAATAAAATATTTTAAATAACACAAAAATACTTTTAAAATTTTCATTTTATCTCTCCTAAATATATTTCATTGGCTCAAACTCATCTGTGCATTCGTCTTTCTTTTCATTAGGTTTTGAAATTATAATTGTTTTATGTTGTAATATCCACTCCATCATTTCCTCTCTTAAAAATAAATTTTGCATTATACTATCAATATTATTTACTTTGTATAAAACACCCCTCATATCGGCTTTACCTTCACATAAATCACACTCAAGTATAATATTTTCATTAAGTTCTATTTCTATTTTTTGAGGATAAATATCTTTATTTTCAAAACCTAGTAATACATACTGATAATTAAAATTTACCAGTTTTACCTTACCTATATTTTCTATATCACTTTGGAAATTTGTATTAATTCTTGGACTTCTTCTCGATAAAGTTTTAGATTTTTCAATACGTTTTTTTACATTAATTTGCAAGTCATCAAAAAAACCTAATTGATTAGATATTGTCATTGGCAAAGTCGGCACCCTATCATGAACAATACACATCCAATTATCAAATTGATTATCTTCAATGTGTGTAATGTAACATGCATACTTCCACTTTGAGTTTATTTCCACAACATTAACTATCTTTGCCTTCATACTGGCTATATATATTTCATTTCCTGATTTTTCTTTAAACTCTACCTCAAATTCTTCTGGAGAAATATACTCTGGATTTTCCAACAAAAACGCAAATCCATTTTCTGATATATCAATTGTTTTTGAAGAAAGAATGTACGAATTTTGCTTTAGTTTAAAATCAATTTCAGCAACATAACGCTCAGATTTTCTTAATTGTTGTCTTCCTGATATAAACAGCATGGCCATAACAAGATTAAAAAGATTTCCAATTAACCAAAACAGTACGACTGAGTATGTCATTGAATTCATTTTAAATATTGATATAAACATCTTTAAGATTCCTATTATAGATAGCACTATGTATATAAAATATGGTGCTCCTTGCAAAACCTTATATATTCTTTTTTCTTCTGCTTTACTCTTATTGGTCACTGAAAATTTATTCTTAGATATTGCAAATGTTTCAAGTATTACTGCTGGCATTAAAGACTGAAACATTATAGTTTCATATATATTAGTCCATCTTGTGTTTCTTATATTTTGAGAAAATATTTTAAGGGATAAACTACTTAAAATATACATAGGTAACCAAAATATCAATACTTGAAGTAATGTGCATTTTACAACAATTACATTAAAGACTGAAAATAAAATGGGAGCCATTATATAAGTAAAGCGTTTTATACTTGCATACCAATAAGTAATTGAAGAAATATAACTTATTTTCTGCCAAAATCCTAAACCTTTTCTAAACAAAATATTCAATCGTCTACCTGTCTGTATGCATCCACGTGCCCATCTTTCACGTTGTTTAATAAGGCTTTTTAAATCTATTGGAGATAATCCTGATGCATGTACTTCTGGAATAGCATAGCATCTATATCCTTTACTTTGAATTAAAATACCTGTTGCAAAATCTTCTGTGATAGAAAAAGTATAAAATCCTCCAACTTCATCTAAAGCTTCTCTTGAAATAACTGTATTACTACCACCATAAATTACAGAATTGGTTTTATTTCTAGCTAATTGAATATCTCTATAAAAATAATCTTGTTCATTTGGAATTCTACCTTCAGAGTGTAAATTAAATTGAAATAAATCTGGATTATAGAAACTTTGTGGTGTTTGCACAAAACCAATCTTTTCGTATTGTTCTTTTTCTCCATCTTTTTTAGCCTGTTCATTTTTTAAAAAGTATGGTACTGTATCAATTAAAAAATCATGCATTGGTATCATATCTGCATCAAATGTAGCAATCAAAGGAGAGTTTGTATGCTGCATTGCATTATTTAGGTTTCCAGCTTTGGCTCCTTCTCTTTCTGTTCGAGTTATATAATTGACACCCATTTTTTCTGACAGAAGACGCATTTCTTCACGATTACCATCATCACATATATATATATGTACCTTTTTCTTATCAGGATATTGCATATGAAGACATCCATTTATTGTTTTTCTTACCAAGTCAACAGACTCATTATATGTTGCAATAAATACATCCACAGGTAGATAAAGTTCTTCACTTATAATTGGCTTTTCAGGATACTCAATATTAGACATTCCATAATAATGTACAAACATTTCCATCATCCCTATTAACTCCACTGAAAGTAGTATTATCGCACAAATTAATGCAAACATCCCTTCTTCTTTAGGTATTGTATAAAAAATTCTCCACAATATATATATAATATTAGTAATAATAGTTAAGGTTATAAGTACCTTTTTTGAATTTTTCTTCATCAAATCACCTCTTTCCTACTAGTGCATTCAATATCTCTTCATCCCAAGTACCTTCAACTTGATTATATATTCCAAATCCAGAGGCAAGTTCCCAGTAAGCCCATGAAAAATTTCGTTTTTCAGCCTCTTCTCTTACTGCTTTTATCCAAGCTACTCTTGAAGCTTCTGGTGCCTCTTTTGTTATTCCAAACTCTCCCAATAAAACTTTTACATTATTTTTATTAGCCCATTTCTCTACTGTATCAAATCTTTTCTTTAGATACTCAAGTTGTTCATTTGTTCCTTCCCAAGTAATATTGCTTAAGTTCTCAAACCCTTTATGATAGATATTTCCTTGGAATGCAAAATCATTTGGTTCATAATAGTGAAATGAAACTACTATATTAGAGTTTTTAGGAATATTTAAATCCTTTAAATAATCAATTTGGTAGTAATTGTATGGACCCACTATAATTGTCCTTTTAGGATTAGTTTTTCTAATTATATTTATAGCTTCTTTAAAGTATTCATTTAGTAACTGTGGAGATAGGCTTTCTTTAGGCTCATTTAATAATTCAAAAACCAATTTTTTATCATATTTTTGATATCTATTAGCTATTTGTTGCCATATTTTTAAAAACTTCTCTTTATTAGTTTGTGGTTCTTTCATAATGTCTTCAAAGTGATGTAAATCTAACACAACTACTAACTCTTTATCCAAAGCATACTTTATATGCCCATCAATCTTTTTGAAGAATTCTTCATCAATTTTATAATCATTAGAATCTGAGGTGTAATCAGAAAATCTTACTGGTATACGAACTGTATCAAAACCTGCCATTTTTATATCATCAAAATACTTATTTGACATTTTAACATCCCAAGGAAAATTTTTTGGTGATTCTAACGCATTACCTATGTTTATTCCTCGTTGCATTGTAACTTTATCGCTATCTCCTCTTATTATAAAATAAAATCCAATAAAAGCTATACTCAAAAAGGCTGCTATACTAATACCTATTCTTTTTATGTTCCTCTCCCCCTAACTTATTTTTTGTATAATATTACTTTACTAGTTTTAGTCTATCTATAGAAGCTTTAATATCATTAGTACCCTATTATAACAAATTAAATTATATCATGTTATCTCTAATTATGCTTCTTTATAAATTTTATTCTAAATATACTTTTAAAAAAATATAAGGCAGTATATCTTAAAATAACTTTGATTATTTCTCGATATAATGCCTTATATTTTTTATAACTTATCTAACAAATCTAAAACTTGTTTTTTGACCTTATCATATCCAAAATTATCTAGTGAATATCCAAGCTCTATATTTCCGAAACCTTTAATTTCAGCATTTTCTTTTTTATTTAATAGAGTTTGCATAAGCTCAACTTCTATATATTCTCTTCCCTTTTCTTTTTCTAACATAGTAAATAACTCAAAATCTTGTATGCCAAATCTTAAGTTTTCCATTCTAACACTTCTAACAGGCTTTAAATCTTTTCCAGGATAAACAAAGAACATATCTCCAGCTTTCCAAATAGGGAATTTGTAACTTGCGTCTTTCCAAGGGTCTTCTGTCCATAAATTATAATCCCATCTTAAAAATCCATCAAGACCAAAATAATAAGTGTACCACCCTATTATTCTATTTTCTACAAAAGGAGAACTTATAAAACTATTTGGTTTTTCTGGGAAACAACAAACAAACCAAGTCAATATTCCACCTTTATCATGCATTTTTTTCTTTAGATTTTCTATATCTTTATAATTTTGAATAGTAAGTTTTAAATTTATTGACATGTCATCAACTTCATCTTTAGCTCTATCTAAAAAGTTTTGGTCATGAGTTGCTGATTTATATTTAACTTGATGAGTACTTACAGTAGAGTTTATAAATTTGATACACTCTTTTACAACCTCTGGATTATTTGGTTCATCAGCTATAATCCTGATGCTATCCCATAGACCACATTCTATTAAATGATTTAATACTAATCCTATATACTCTTTTAAATCATCTGTATTATTTATGAATTTAAACACTTTGTCTTTTTCATCAAAGTATCTTACTCTTATAGGGTCTTTATAGCCCTCTATAGGGTTTCCAAACTCTCCAGCACACCAATTACCTAACAGACCAAATAAATCTATCTCCTGAGCCATTTTGTACTTACTAGCTATACTTATATATTTGTCCATGCTTTCAAAATTACACTTGATATTTCCATCTAAATCTTTTGAGACACCTACCATGTTGTATTCATATAAGTTTGATGGATTTTTATAGACTTTATAACAACTTTGACCTGCCCATGGATAATCTGAAACTATAACTGTTGCAACTTTTTCTCCTAAAGATGCTAGTTCTTTGAGATAATTATCTATTATCTCAAAATGTATATCAGACCACAATTCAACTTTATACATTCTAGCTAGACAACTTGGATGTTGCCATAAATCTAAAAAGAATTTACTTTCGTCCAAAGGCTTTAACACAACATTTTTTACTTCTATAGGCACATCAACTGTAAAAACTTTTTCTTCATCTTCATAACCAAAACTTTTGAATATATCAATACTTATATTAAACTTATTTCCTAAAAAATCCTCAGGTACTTGCCCTTCAATCCAAAACGTTTGAGGCAAATATTGTTCCACTAGTACATCTTTATCTCTCAAAATAGCATCATTTACAAATGCTTTTGTATCATCTTGAACGTACCCTAATATATTTATACTAAAATTATTTTCTAATCCATCAGGCACATTTAGACCTAATCTTACTCTATTTCCCAAGCCTTTCCATGATATAGCACTACTACCATCAATTGTGCAATTAAATTCTTCTGTAGCTTTCAGCATAATTTGAAATGCAAATTTTTCACCTTTAGCTACTACAATATTTAAATCCTTATGTCCCCAAGTTTCAGCTTCTATAACTGAGTATTTATTGTGTTTAAATGTGCAATCTTTCAATACATATGAAATTTCCATGGTTTAATTTCCTCCGCATCTATAGTTTTATTTTGTATTTTTAAATTAGACTATTTAACCTTTTATACCAGATAAAGATACACCCTCAACAAATTTACTTTGTAAAATTAAATAGAAAATAAATGGAGGTAAAAATGTTATTGTTGCTCCTGCCATCATTTGTCCATAATTTGTTATCTGGAATGTCTTAAGAGTGGATAACCCTACTGTTAATGTCCTCATTGCATCTTTAGTTGTTGCTATAAGAGGCCACATAAACTCATTCCATGCTCCCATGAAAGTAAATATAGCTAGTGTAATTAATGCTGGTTTGATTAGAGGTAACACTATTTGTACTAAAATTCTAAGGTCTGAACAACCATCTATTTTTGCTGATTCTAAGAGTTCTTTTGGTACTCCTAAAATAGCTTGTCTCATTATAAATACACCAAATGCAGTTGGTATTGGCATAATAAGAGCCAAATAACTATTTATCCATCCTAAGTGTTTCATTATTATATAAAGTGGTATCATTGTAACCTGAGATGGTATAATTAAAGTCATTATCATAAATAAAAATAACTTATCACTACCTTTAAAATCCATCTTCGCAAAAGAATATCCTGCTAATGTACTAAATACTAAGTTTAACAGTACTCCTGAAAAAGATACTATGGCTGTGTTTAAAAAATATTGCGTAAATCCTTTTTTAGTAAATATATCTATATAGTTTTGAAGTGTTACTGTTGAAAAAGATATATCCAAATTGTACGAATTATAGGTTACCTTTAATGATATTATCAACATGTATATAAATGGTACTAAGCTTGCACATGCTATAAATAATAGCAACCCATCACTCAATAATCTCTTTGTTGTTTTCATATTATACCTACCTTTCTAAAAATCTGAACTGTCTCGTTTTACAAGTTTATTTTGTAAAATTGAAACTACTGCTATCAACAAAAATAATACATTTGCTACAGTCATTGCATATCCAGAATTGAAGTTTTTAAAGTTTAAGTTAAATGCATGCATAACTATACTCATAGTAGATATCCCTGGACCTCCACCTGTCACAGTATAAACCAAGTCAAATACTTGTAACGACCATATTGTTCCTAAAAACACAACCATTATTGTAGTTGGCTTTAGTAGTGGAACTGTTATTTTCATAAATTCTTGAAGTTTTGTAGCTCCATCAACCTTTGCTACCTCATAACAATGTTTTGGTAAATTCATTATAGCTGAAATATAAATTACCATAAAATATCCTATATTTTTCCACATAGATATAAACATAAGCGTAGGAAGTGCTGTTTTACTATCTCCCAAAAGTTTAGATGATTCTATTCCAAAAGCACCTAACAATTGATATATAATTGAACCTTCTCCATTTAATAAAGCTCTCCATACCATACCAATCAAAACCATAGACGACAATACAGGTATAAATATAGCTCCTTTAGCAAATGAAGCTATTTTACTATTTCCTTTTCCTGTAATCCAAACTGCCAAAATCAACGATAAAATAGTCTGGCAAGGTACTACTATAATAGCAAATTTAATCGTATTTATAATAGATACTTTTAATGTCTCATCTGTAAATAATTTTTTATAATTTTCTAAGCCTATAAATGTTGCTGGACTAATAATATTGTACTTTGTAAAACTAAAGTATATTGACATTATTATTGGTAATACATAAAATGCCACTAAAATTATGCCCAATGGTAATATGTATATATATGGTTTAATATTTAATTTTAATTTTTTTCTTGTTGAATTTTCTTCAAACTCTCTAACTAAGTTATTCATTTTTATCCTCTCCAATATAAATATTAGCATTGTACTTATAAATACAATGCTAATTTTAATCTGTAAAGTATTTTATAACATCTTACAGCCTTAAACTTTTATTGTGCTAATAAATCATTTGAATATTTTGCAGCATCATCTAACGCTTGTTTTGGAGTTTTATCTCCTGAAATCATAGTTTGAAGTTCTTTCCATAAATATTCATATATTTCAACACCATGTGGTCCTACTACCAATGGTCTATATACATCCTTATCATTTTCAACCATTGCTTTAAATCTTTCATCACCTTGATATGGTTCCCCTTTTGTTATTGGTGCTCTTGGTATCGCTTTATGGAATTCTGTCATTGATTCAACACTTAACATATGTTGTATTAATTTATATGCAAGTTTTTTATCTTTTGCTGATGACATTAAAGATAAATGGTCTACTGCTCCAAAAGTTGCAGCTTTCTTGTCTTCTAAACCAGTTACAAATCCCCAATTTAAATCTGGGAATGACTTATCAAATACACTTGTTGCAGCAGAAGACAACATTATAGTAAAGGCTGCTTTCCCTGGTCCAAATACACTTTCTATCATTTCATTGCTATCTTTAGATAAAGAATCTTCAGGTACATATGCTTGTAATTCTTTTAAGAAATTAGCTGCTTCTAAACCACTCTTATCATTAAATTTAACTGATTTTAAATCATCATTAAATATATCTCCACCAGCTTGCCATAAATATGGATACCAGTTCCAGTTCATGTTACCAAAAGTTTTAGCTCCCCATCCTTGAGCTAATCCCCATTGGTCTATTTTTCCATCGCCATCAGTATCCTTTGTTGCTTTTTGGCAGATTCTTTTAAAATCTTCCCATGTTTTAGGAGGTTTTTCTCCTATTTTATCTAGAATATCTTTGTTGTAGTATAATACACCTGGATTTGCTGCTTGGAATGGCATTCCATACATTCCACCCATCATTTCAGATGTTTTTATGTAAATAGATTGTTCTTTATCCTCTTTAGTTGCATAGTCAGTTAAATCTTCTACTGCTCCACTTTGTATAAACTGAGGATACATTTCTGCATACATATATCCAACATCAGGGCCTTCATCAGCACTTATGGCTGTTGCAAATTTTTCTGAATAATTTTCCCAAGGAATTATCTGTAAATCTACTTCACAGTTATTTTTTTCCTCAAATTTATCTAAAATAGGGTCCCAAACTTCCTTCATATTATCTTCTACTGGTGGCATCCAAAGAACTAGCTTTTCTTTTTCCCCATCCTTTTTTGCATCTTTTCCACTACCACTTGAACACCCTGTTATAAGTGTTGTAGTCATAATTGCCACCATAGCTAGTGAACACAATTTTTTCAACATACTCACCTTAATTCCCTCCATCTTGTTTGGTTTTTCTTTTTTCATTGTAATTCTACATAATTTTACTCCATTTAAAATATTATCAAAGCATGTATTTCTTGTCTAATCAGTTTTTTCTATATATTTTTTTTTATTATAGTTTTTTTCTATAGTGCCATTTTTAATTTTATTTTTTATGGCAATCAATATAGTTAAAATAAACTAGAATTTTTTAGTGAAATTTTTAATTTGAAAGTCTCTTTTATTAAATTACAACACAAAAAATAGACCATATAATTATATGGTCTGTTTTCATCTACTTAAAAAAGTTTATTTTTTAGGTCTAAGTTCAGCTTTATCTCTTTTTATTTCTTCTAATATTTCTTTTAAATTATACTCAACACTAGAAAGCACATCTTCTGCATATTCAATTGAACCAATTCTTATCTCATTGGCTATTCTTTCAGCCCTATCAACTATATCCTTAGCTCTTTGGTCTGCTTGAACAACAGGTTCACTTGACTCTACATAGGCTTTTACTACATCTTCAGAATTTTTCTTTAATTCTTCTATATTTTCTTGATATTCTTGCTGTATTCTTTCAGCTTCTTTTTGTGCTTGTTCAACTATGTTTGTAGCATCTTGTTTAGCTTGGCTTATTATTTTATTTCTTTCTTTATTTATCCAGACTGCCTGTGTTACTTCCTCTGGTATTAAAGTTCTTATATCATTAACTATTGCTAAAACTTCATCCTTATCTACAGTGCATTTATGAGAAAACGGAATTGTAGAAGCACTTCTAAATATCTCCTCTAACTGATCAAATAGTTCAATCATTTCTAAATCTATCTTCATATATCAATTACCCCCAGTAGTTTTTTTCTTTAATTCTTCCAAAACAATTTTTGGAACCAAATTTTTTATATCAGCATCAAAGAGCAAAACCTCTTTTATTAAAGATGAACTTATAAATGAATATTTTGTACAACTTGGTAAAATTATAGTCTCTATATCTGGATTAAGCTCTCTATTCATATGAGCCATTTGAAGCTCATAATCAACATCTGCACCACTTCTTACACCTCTAACTAATGCTCCAATTCCATTTTCTTGACAGTAACTTATTAATAGCCCATCAAAAGTTACAACTTTTATATTCTCTAGATGGCTTGTACTTTTTTTTATAAGTTCTACTCTTTCATCAAAGCTAAATAGACCTTTTTTATTAGGATTATTTAGGACTCCTATTTGTAATTCGTCAAATAACTTCGAAGCCCTGCAAATAATATCTAAATGTCCATTAGTGATTGGGTCAAAGCTTCCTGCAAATATAGCTTTTCTAGGTTTATTTTCCATTTTATGCCTCCATCTTATAAAAAGTTAATGTAGTATTTCCATATTTTTTATCTTTAGTTTTTTCTAACTTACATATTTTATCTGGAAATAAATCATTAGTATCATGTTCTACAACTATTATTCCATCTTCATTCAATAAATTGGAATTATCAATTTTTTCAATAGCTTCTATAAACATATTTTTATAATACGGAGGGTCCATAAAAATTATGTCAAATTTACTATTTTGTAACTTAAGCTTATCTATAGCAGTTTTAAAATCAAGGTTTAAAATAAAACTCTCATTTTCAACCCTTGCTTTTTTTATATTAGATTTAACAATTTCTATACTTTCTTTACTAATATCTACAAAAGTACATTCTTTGGCACCTCTTGACAAACACTCTATCCCTAAAGAACCAGTTCCAGCAAATAAATCTAGAACTTCACTTTCCATTATATATGAATTTATTATATTAAATAAAGACTCTTTTACTCTATCCGTTGTTGGCCTTACATCT